>CABMHZ010000021.1 GCA_902386115.1 uncultured archaeon
AGGGGAGGCAGTATTTTTGACATGTTCTTTGGCGGGGGAGGAGGACGGCGGGAAGGACCAAGGCGCGGGTCTGATATCTTATATGAATTAGCTATTGAGTTCGAAGAGGCGGCGACCGGGAAAAAGGTTGACCTGGAAGTTCCAAGGTCAGAGACATGCGATGTCTGTAATGGAAGCGGCGCAAAACCCGGAACGTCGCCGAAGACGTGCCCTGCCTGCAGGGGAACAGGTCAGGTAAGCAGGACGCAGAATACCCCATTCGGCAGGTTTATGACCACTTCGACCTGCGGGACGTGCCGGGGTGCAGGGACTATTATTGATTCCCCATGCCCTGCATGTCACGGCGGAGGCACGGTGCAGAAGAAACGCAAACTTGAGATCAAGATACCGCCTGGCGTGGATTCCGGCTCAAGGCTTCGTGTTACCGGGGAGGGCGAGGCTGGAGAAAAAGGCGGACCACCCGGCGACCTGTATGTTGAGATATACGTCAAGCCCCACAATATATTCACCAGGCATGAGAACGATGTTGTAATGGAAGCCGCGATCAGTTTTGCGCAGGCTGCACTTGGGGACGAGATACTTGTGCCCACACTGGACGGGAAAGCATCCATGAAGATCCCGCCAGGTACGCAGAACGGTCAAATATTCCGGCTCAGGGGCAAGGGGTTTGCGAGCCTACATACATCAGGGAAAGGGGACGAGCTTGTGAAGATAAAGGTGGAGGTGCCGACCAGGTTGACTGACAGGCAGAAACAGTTATTGAGGGAATTTGCGGAGATCAGCGGGGAGAAGATAAAGAGCAGGGGCTTTTTTGGATGTCTGTGATAAGTATTATTTCCCCCTAATATACTCATCTATCGCCCGCGCCGCCTTCTTTCCAGCCCCCATAGCGCTTATCACCGTTGCAGAGCCTGTAATGGCGTCACCTCCTGCATAAACTCCTTTTTTCGTTGTCTCGCCATTCTCTTTTGCAACGATCGTCCCGTGCTTTGTTATCTCAAGCCCTTTCGTGGTGCGCGGCACAAGCGGGTTTGGTGACGTTCCGATCGCGATCACCACAACGTCTGCCTCTATCTTATGCTCTGTCCCGGGCGTGGCTGCGGGTCTGCACCGTCCCGACTCATCGGGTTCGCAAAGATGCATGTTGATACATTCCACATGGGTCACCCAGTTCTTGCCATCCCCGATAATCCTCACCGGGTTCGTGAGAAGCCTGAAAATTATGCCTTCCTCTTTTGCATGCTCTATCTCCTCCGCTCGCGCAGGCATTTCATCCTCTCCGCGCCTGTAAACGATAGTGACATCACTTGCACCCAGGCGCAGCGCGCATCGTGCAGAGTCCATAGCCACATTCCCCCCGCCGACCACGACCACTCGCTTTCCCTTCTTTATTGGCGTATCGTATTCCGGGAATTTATAGGATTTCATGAGGTTCACGCGCGTAAGAAATTCATTTGCTGAATACACGCCGTTGAGGTTCTCACCATCTATATTCATGAAAACCGGCAGACCCGCGCCCGTACCCAGGAACACGGCATCGAATTCAGACAGCAGTTCGTCCGCGGTCTCGATCTTGCCTATGACATGGTCGAGAAGAACCGTTACTCCAAGTTTTTTCACATACTCCACTTCTGCACGGACTATTTCCTTGGGAAGCCTGAATTCCGGGATGCCATAAATCAGCACGCCTCCTGCTTCATGCAGCGCCTCAAATATCGTAACAGAGTGACCCATTTTCGAAAGGTCGGCAGCCGCCGTGAGCCCGGCAGGTCCTGATCCTACCACAGCGACCTTCTTTCCTGAAGGCTTTGCCTTTTCAGGGACTTGCACGCCTTTTTTGCGCTCATGATCACTTACGAATCGCTCAAGCCTGCCTATAGAGACCGATGCTCCTTTCTTGCCCAGCACGCAAACCTGCTCGCACTGGGTTTCCTGTGGGCACACGCGCCCGCAAACGGCAGGCAGGGCGTTATCGATCTTTATTTCCTTTATCGCGCTGTCAAAATCGCCTTCTGCAACGTACTTCAGGAATGCCGGTATCTTGACTTCGACAGGACAGCCTGTCATGCATGAGGGTTTCTTGCACTGAAGGCACCGCTTAGCCTCCTCTATTGCCTGCTCCTGCGTAAAACCGAGAGCCACTTCGTCGAAGTTGGAGGCTCGTTTCTTTGCCTCCTGCACAGGCATCTTCTGGCGCTCTAACATTTGCATCCCTCCCTCTCGCATTTATATTTCTCAAATGCCATCTTCTCCTCGGGCTGGTATATGGCAAGCCTGTTCATCAACAGGGTAAAATCCACAAGATGCGCATCGAATTCGGGTCCGTCCACGCAGGCGAACTTCGTCTCGTTACCCACAAGCACACGGCACGCGCCGCACATACCGGTTCCGTCAACCATAATTGAGTTAAGGCTCACGATGGTTTTTAAATTAAAGGGCTTTGTCACCCCTGCGACCGCCCGCATCATGACAGGAGGACCGATAGCTACAACCCTGTCCACCTTTGTTCCCTCTTCGAGAAGCTTCTTGACTATATCTGTCACAAAGCCGTGGTGCCCTTTTGTCCCGTCGTCCGTGGTTATGAACAGCTCGTCGCTCACCGCCCGCATCCTTTCTTCCCAGAGAAGAAGGTTTGCGCTTCGGGCTCCAATGATGGATATGATTTTGTTCCCCGCTTCCCTGAAAGCGCGAGCCTGGGGAAAGACAGGGGCGACTCCCACGCCGCCGCCGATAAGTATCACAGTCCCCACTTTTTCGATATGCGCCGGATTTCCAAGCGGACCTATGAAATCAAGGATCTCATCTCCCTCACCAAGTGATGCAAGCTGCATCGTTGTCTTGCCGACAGCCTGGAATATCATGGTGATAGTACCCTTTTTCCGGTCAAAATCCGCTATGGTCAATGGTATCCTCTCCCCGTTCTCATCGATCCTGAGCATGATGAACTGTCCCGGCTGCGCCTTCCTGGCAATACGCGGCGCGGCTATGTTCATAAGATATATCGTCGGGACGAGTTCCTGTTTGTCTAATATCTCAAATGACATGGCTTCCTCTTAAGCACTTAATTGGGGCAGGACTAAAAAAGATATTGGTTCGGACGGGCATAGACAGAGATAATATTTAATGGAAAATTCCACAAACTTTAATTAACAGCAGAAGCATTAAACACACCGCAGGAAAGACTTTAATGGTACTTGACAAGCTGGGCAGTTCGCTCCAGGATGCCTTAAAAAAGCTCGTAGGGGCAGGAAGGATAGACGAGAGGTTAGTGGATGATGTCGTAAAGGACATCCAGCGGGCACTTTTGCAGGCTGATGTGAACGTAAAACTGGTGATGACCTTATCCCAGAAGATAAAGCATCGGTCAATGAAAGAAGAGCCGCCTTCAGGAATGAACCCCAGGGAACATGTCATTCGCATCGTTTACCAGGAACTCATAAACATACTTGGAAAATCCGCGAGCGTAAATCTCACTTCACAGACTATCATGATGGTCGGGCTCCAGGGCAGCGGGAAGACCACCACGACTGCAAAACTTGCCCGCTATTTCCAGAGGAAAGGTCTCAAAGCCGCAGTCATCTGCGCGGATACGTTCAGACCCGGCGCGTACGACCAGCTCAAGACCCATTGCGACCGGAACGGTATTTTCTTTTACGGTGAAAAGGATGTTAAAGATGCACCCGCCATCACACAGCGCGGTCTTAAAGCCATAGAAAAGTTCGATGTAAAGATAATCGATACTGCGGGTAGGCACGCACTTGAGAAAGAACTCATCAAAGAGATGGAGGACATAAACAATATTGCCCACCCGCAGCAAAAGCTTCTCGTGCTTGATGCCGCAATGGGTCAGCTTGCAAGCGAGCAGGCAAAAGCGTTCAACGCATCCATCGGGATAACAGGAGTTGTAATCACAAAACTTGACGGCACAGCCAAAGGCGGAGGCGCCCTGTCCGCAGTCTCGGAGACAGACACGGCTATTGCTTTTATCGGAACAGGTGAAACCCCTGACGACCTTGAGAAGTTCGAGGCAGACAGGTTCATCTCACGACTGCTTGGCATGGGTGACATCAAATCCCTGCTTGAGAAAGCGGAAGAGACGCTGAAAGAGGATGACATCGATGTGGATGCAATGCTCAGCGGGAAGTTCACGCTCAAGGATATGTACCAGCAACTGGAAGCCATGAACAAGATGGGTCCACTCAAACAGGTTATGCAGATGCTGCCTATGGGAAAGCTGGGGGTGAACGTCTCTGATGATATGTACAGCGTGACACAGGAGAAACTGAAGAAATACAAATTCATCATGGATTCCATGAACGACAGGGAACTGGAAGACCCGAAGCATATCAACAGCTCAAGGATTACGCGGATCGCTCGCGGCTCAGGCACAAAATATGAAGAGGTTCGCGAGCTTCTGAAATACCATAAAATGATGCAAAAAACCATGAAAGGAATGAGAGGTGGCAAATTTAATATACAGAAAATGATGCGGAAATTTGGAATGTGAGTGATTGCACTCGAAAAAATCTATATAGTAAAAGAGCTATTTAAATGGAATAAGTTATAGTTATGAAGGAGGCTATTTAAAATGGTCACAGACTTAAAAGAATTTGCGAAAACAGCAAAACCATCTGTCGCTGTAGTCGGGCTTGGTGGCGCTGGTTGTAATATTACGACTTGGATATCAGAAAAAGGTATGGCAGGCGGAAGGATAATCGCTGCAAATACTGATGTTAATCATCTCTATATCCAGAAAGCAGACAAACTGATCCTGCTTGGTGAAAAGTTATGCCACGGGCATGGATGCGGCGGCTACCCTGAAATGGGTTCGCAGGCTGCCCGTGAAAATATTAACGAGTTAAAGGCTGAAGTCGAAGGAGCCAATCTTGTATTCCTCGTGGCTGGATTGGGCGGAGGAACAGGAACAGGCGCAATGCCTGTAGTTGCTGATATAACCCGTGAGATGGGCGCGCTCACCATCGGATGCGTTACGATCCCGTTCACGATCGAAATGTCAAGAAGGGAGAAGGCAAGAGAAGCCATAAACCTGCTTGCCCAGTCATGCGACTCAGTAGTGATTATCGATAACTCAAAATTAAGAGAAGTAGCAGGTAACCTGCCGCTGAAAGAGGCTCTTAACGTAGCGAACGCCCTTGTCGGCGCTTTCGTCAAGAACCTTACAGACACAATTACTCAGCCAAGCCTTGTCAACCTTGACTATGCTGACCTTCGTGCAGTCATGGAACGCGGCGGCGTGTCATCCATAGGCATTGGCGAAGGCGACGGTCAGGACAGGGTCGGAAAGGCTGTTGCACAGGCTATCAGCACGCCGCTGCTTGATGTCAACGACATCTCTGCAAGCTACGGCGTACTCATCCACATCGTGGGCGGCGAAGACCTGACCCTTGAAGAAGTCGCGGTCGCAGGCGAACTGATTATGGACAAAGTCCCCAACACAAAGAGGATAATCTGGGGCGCAAAGGTGGATAACAACCTTACCGGCATGGTACGTGTGATGGCTGTACTTACTGGCGTGGAAAGCCCATTCCTCTCGGGACAGGAAATGCAGAAGATAGCCGAGGCGCGAGTGGAACCAAAAGTTGAAGCACCACCTGAGCCGGTCAAACCGAAGGTAGAGCCGCCAAAGCCTAAACCTGTTGTAAAGGTTTCACCTCCCAAAGTTGAAGAAAAGAAAGAAGAAAAGAGCAATACGATCTGGATAATTCTGATCGTCCTGATATTGCTCGGTCTGCTCTATTACTTCTTTGTCATGAATGCAGGGAAATAGTTCCAAAACCGGAACTAATATTTCCTTTTTTTATTCTTTTTTTACATTTTTCCAAACCATAAGTTTTAATTGCTTTATCGCATTACTACCCCCATTCTCTGGAGATCATTCGTATGCTAAAAGAGGCTTCGCAGTATGACGCAATAGCGGTAGAGCAGAAGGTTCAAAAATTCTGGGATGAGATAGATGCTTACTCCCATGTGAGGGAATTGAGGAAAAATGGCAAAAAGTTCTTTTTCGTGGACGGTCCCCCGTACACTACAGGCAGGATACATCTGGGGACAGCATGGAACAAGATAATCAAGGACTCCGTGCTGCGATACCGTTCAATGGGCGGATACAACATACTTGAACGCGCAGGATGGGATATGCATGGGCTTCCCATCGAGGTAAAGGTGGAAGGAGTGCTGGGGTTCACGTCCAAGAAGGATATCGAGAAATATGGTGTGGGCAATTTCGTGGCTAAATGCAAGGAGTTCGCGCTGACACACAGGGATGAGATGACAGTCCAGTTCAAGAACCTGGGCGTTTGGCTCAACTGGAAAGAGCCGTACATGACACTGCGGGATGAGTATATCGAAGCTGCATGGTGGACGCTGAAGCAGGCAAATGAAAAGAAACTTCTTGAAAAGGGTCTGAGGGTCGTTAACTGGTGCCCGCGATGTGAGACCGCGATAGCGGATTCCGAAGTTGAATATGCAGAAGAGACCGACCCTTCTGTTTATATAAAATTCCCGGTAAAAGGCGAAGAAAATACTTACATCGTAATCTGGACCACAACGCCCTGGACTATCCCTGCCAACATTGCAGTTGCAGTACATCCCTCCTTTGAGTATGTCAGGGTCAGGGTGAAAAAGGACGGGAAAGAAGAGATACTGATCATGGCTGAGCAGCTAATGAAGAACGTGCTCAAACAGGGCAGGTATAAGGATTATGAGGTTCTTGAAACCGTGCTCGGTGAGGATCTGCGTATTGAATACGAGGCTCCGCTTGGCGGTAAAGTCCCGAAACAGAAAACTTTCCAGCACGGCGTTTACCTTGCTGATTTCGTCACTGCAGAGAATACGGGATGCGTCCACATCGCGCCCGGTCACGGTATTGACGACTTTGAACTCGGAACGAAGAACAACCTCCCCATATTCTGCCCGGTCGGTCCTGACGGCAGGTACACCGAAGAGGCAGGAGAGTACAAAGGAATGCACGTCAGGGAAGCCAATAAAGTCGTACTGGATGACCTCACTGAAAATGGGCTGCTCCTTGCAAGCGGAACTATATCCCACAGGTACGGTCACTGCTGGAGATGCAAGACATCCATAATATATCTTGCCACGGAGCAATGGTTCCTGCGCGTTACCGATATCAAGGAACAGATGCTTTCCGAAGTCGAGAAAGTCAAATGGTATCCTGAATGGGCAGGTTCTGCGCGTTTTGCAGACTGGATCAAAGGTTCGCGGGACTGGTGCATATCGCGCCAGAGGTACTGGGGAATCCCGATTCCCGTATGGGTATGCGAGTCCTGCGGAGAAACTGAGGTTATGGGAACACGGCACGAACTTGAGAAGCGGGCAGGTGTATCAAAGCTTCCTGACCTGCACAGACCCAATGTAGATAATATCCATATCAAATGCAAATGCAAATGCGGCGGAAAGATGACACGCGTCCCAGACGTCTTTGACGTGTGGTTCGACTCTGCTGTCGCTTCATGGGCGACGCTGAACTTCCCGCATGATGAAAACGCCTTAAAAGAATGGTGGCCGGCTGATTTTATCACCGAAGGTCACGACCAGACGCGCGGCTGGTTCTATTCGCAGCTTGGCGCAAGCATGATAGCGTTCGGCAGGGCGCCGTACAAGAGCGTGCTGATGCACGGTTTCACACTTGACACCGAAGGCAAGAAGATGTCAAAGAGTATTGGCAACGTCGTATCTCCCGAAGAAGTAGTGGCGAAATTCGGCGCAGAATCGCTCCGCCTGTATGTGCTATCGCAGAACGCGCCGTGGGATGACCTGAAATTCAGCTGGGATGAGGTGGGCAATGTGAACAGGATGCTGAATATCCTCTGGAATGTGTACCGTTTCCCGCTGCCGTATATGGTACTTGATAAGTTCGATCCGCTTGAGATAAAAGGAGCGCCCGATGCTCTGCGCCTTGAGGACAGGTGGATACTGTCGCGCATCCAGTCCCTCATAAAACAGGTTGATGCTGCCATGTCGGAGTACAATCTCCACAAAGCCACGCGCCCGATATCAGAATTCATACTCGAAGACCTTTCCAGATGGTACATCCAGCTCATCAGACCGCGGACATGGCGTGAAGCCAACGACCCTGACAAACTGGCTGCGTATTATACGCTTTACGAAGTGCTCGTCACACTGACAAAACTCATCGCGCCGTTTGCTCCCCACATCTCAGAGGAGATGTACCAGAACCTTGCGCGAAATGTCAACCCTGAAGCGCCGGAGAGTGTTCACATGTGCGACCGGGCGGAACCAAAAGAGGAATTCATCGACGCCGAACTTGAGATGCAGATGAACATAATCAGGGAGATAGTTGAGGCTTCTTCGAACGCAAGGCAGAAATTAAAGAGAAAACTCAGGTGGCCTGTGAAAAAGATAGTGGTTACGCCAAAGAAAGAAGATGTCGCAGCAGCGGTCAGGAACCTTGAAGAAGTATTAAAAGAGCAGACAAATTCCAAAGAGATCGTCGTCCTTGTGCCCGGTGAGACGTGGGAAGAACTTGGCGTGGAGGTGCTGCCAGTTCATGCAGCGCTTGGTCCTGCTTTCAAGAAGGAGGCTGGGAAGGTACTTGCAGAATTAAAGAACGCAGACGGAAAAGCCATCAGGAAAGCACTGGCTGATAATGGCAGTTTTGAGCTGAAACAATGGACTCTCACACCCGATATGGTTGCATTCAAAGACTCCATACCGCAGGCGATCGCCCAGGCTGGATTTTCTGCCGGGGACGTTTATGTGGACACAGAACTGACGCGCGAGATAGAATCAGAAGGCTATGCGCGTGAGGTCATAAGAAGGATACAGGATATGCGAAAAGAGCTTGACCTGGCTGTGGAAGAGGAGATCAATGTGGTCGTGGAGATAAACGATGAAAGAGTGCTTGAACTTGTATCCGACTTAAAGGATTTCATTTCAGGTGAAGTGCGCGCGCGGTCACTGGCTCTTGGTTCTGATGCGGACGTGAGCGGCGATCTTGTCAAGGACTGGGATGTTGAAGATGTCGGTATGAAGATGGGAGTAGGTAGAAGAAATTAAAAACTTTATTTCTTCTTCCCCACTTCCCCATAAGCAGTTTCGATGGCTTTCCTGCTTATTTTCTCATAATATTTTTCCATTTTCTTATTGAAATCTTCCTTGCTATCCCAGAACTCAGGTTTACCGAGCCGTTTAATGATCGCTGCGGACACATCCGGGCGGGATATGTTGACCGAGAAAGCTTCAAGTTCCCCGCCGCTCCAGAACCCGTCTGCGGATAAAGGAACATCTTTCGGTTTTTCAACTTGTTTCTGCTGTTCTTTCGGACTCTCATCAACAGCCCGCTTTTTACGAAGTGAAACCGTGATCTCTTCTTTTGTCCGCCCCCTCAGGTTAAAAAGCATGAAGGGATCGCGGTCAAATTCCTCAGCCAGGATGTAATAAACCGCAGCTATGTGCTTGCATGGATTCGCGCTGTCGGGGCAGGAGCATTCGGTTTTAATATCTTTAGAGGATTCGGGAAAGAGTGATACACCCACTGACTTAAATGCTTCCTCGATATTCTGCGGCATCTCTCCCGCAAGCAGTTTTGCCGCAAATAATGCCTTCTGTGCCATCTCTTCTGCGGCTTTCTTCCACTCTTCACCTGTAAGCGGCTTTACCTCTATGATAACTGAATATGGTTTCGGCATCGAGCCCTGCACGCGCGCCGTGACCTTTCCCGGCTTCAGCTTAAAATCAAGTACCTGCCCGCCCCTGGCATATCTTCGTCCGCGTTCAAGCCTGTTCGTCCAGCCGAATGATTCAAGAACAGAAACCCAGCGCTTTGACCACCATGTGTCGCCGATGCTGCCCCGCTTGCTTTTTGCTTTGATGCCGCCTTCCACTTTTATGGGTTTTGAAGGTGCGTAGCCGCCCCAGAAATTATCCCGCCATGCCATTAGATCCTCCACTTCCCGCAACCGCAAAGGGCGCAAAGAACGCAAATTTTTATTGCGTTTGTTCTATTATTCATAATCCACCGCCTCGCGCCTCAGCGTGAACAACTCTTTCAACTGCTTGGTGGTCATCTCGGTCAGCCATCCTTCCCCGGTTCCGATGATATTCTCTGCAAGCTCTTTCTTTACCTCTATCATCTCATCTATCCTTTCCTCAAGCGTCCCGTCGCAGATGAACTTATGCACAAGTACGTTCTTTGTCTGCCCTATGCGAAAAGCCCTGTCCGTAGCCTGGTTCTCAACTGCAGGGTTCCACCACCTGTCAAAATGGAACACATGGTTTGCGCGCGTGAGATTTAGACCGACGCCGCCTGCTTTAAGCGAAAGGATAAATATCCTGGGAC
>CABMHZ010000022.1 GCA_902386115.1 uncultured archaeon
AAAGTATCCTACTTTTTGAATAAATACCTTGCCAGAATAAAGTCCATATATGCACCAGACGAGATGTGGCTCTGGGGAGCAAGAGCATATGGAAGCCCGTGTGAATATAGCTACATAGACCTCATTATCTTGTCTAAAAAGTTCTCTGATATAATGTTCACAAAAAGGATGTATAATTTCATGTAGTCCATAGGCTTACTAACTGATAGAAATGCTGAAGTTGTGGATGTTTTATGCTATACTCCAGATGAGTTTGCCCGGAAGAGGGAACAAATCAGCATTGTTAATGAAGCTATCAAAAAGGGAATAAGGATAATTTGAGAAAAATCGTACAATTAAAGGCGGATCTTTTTAACGTAACAAAGTCAAGCTAAATCGGTTTATTTTTATACTCATCCGCCTATCTAATATCATGCACTCAATCATCGACCCCATATACGGTCGTGTTAACCTCAGCCAGCTTGAGCACCTCATCATCAACACCCCCGAAATGGCGCGCCTGCGCCGCATCCAGCAACTCGGTCTTGCAGACCTTGCCTTCCCCGGCGCGAACCACACCCGTTTCGAGCACAGTGTGGGGACGCTGTTCATCGCCGACAAGATGGCAAAAGCACTTGGTATAACAGGTGAAGATCTCGTAAAAGTAAGGCTTGCTGCGCTTCTTCACGACATCGGGCACAGCGCTTTCTCCCATGTTGTTGAAAGTGTCCTGAAGCGAAACCCGGCATACCAGCCCGTGATGAATGGAGGGAAATTCGAAAGTCATGAGAAGTTCTCAAGACACATCATCTCGGGGTCGTTCCACACGAAGCCCGAAATTGCAGGGTGCATCGATAATGCCCCATTTGTCTTTGATGAGATCGCTAAAATGGCAACGGGCGACATCGATGCTCTTCCAAAACCATATCTGGCTCAGATAATCTCCAACGACATCGATGCAGACAGGATAGATTTCCTGCTTCGCGACTCTTACCATACGGGCGTATCGTTCGGGCTCGTTGATGTTGACCAGATAGTGGGAAGCCTGAACCTGTCAGGAGGGAGGCTGGTGCTGGGCGGTAATGCAAGCTATGACGAGGACATGGCTGTGACGGCGGCTGAATCCATGCTTATCGCAAGGGCACACCATTACTCAGCGATAATCCACAACCCCATGACACAGGGGGCGCGGGTGATGCTGCTGCACGCCCTTGAGAATGCCCTTTCCCGCCATGAAAAAGCAGGGAATGACGTGAAATCCACAGTTTCGTCATTTTTCACATCTTACAATGACGGCGACCTTTTGAACTTCATCGAAGCGAACGGAGACGCAGGTGCGAAAAAGCTGATCCTGAATATCAGGAACGGCAGCATATGCAATGCGGTATCCCGCTTCACGCACAAGAACCTGAACCCGAAGACGCGCATGGCGCTCTCCACTATTGCAAGGAATGGCGTGGCAAAGAAGATGTTCGAGGAAGAACTTGCAAAGAGGTTCGGCAAACAGTACGGCGCATCAGTGCTTGTCGATCTTGACGTTGCAAGCGGCATCCCGAAGAGCACGCGGGTGAGGCTGGGTGATGAAGAGGGTTTCTTCTACGACGAGTCTGCCCTTGCGAATGGTCTTGTAAGAGCCATCTCCCGCCAGATATCGCTATGCGTGTTCTCAAGGACTGAAGACAATTCCACTCTTTCGCATGCCTCCAGTGATTTCCTGCTGGGAATAGAGAACCTGTCGCCTTCTCTTCTGCATTTCATCAGGAACGATAATTATCTCCCCATCGAAGGGCTTCTTCTCATTTTTTACAGCGCGCACAGGCTGTTTTCCAGCCAGGCAGAGGGCAGGATCATCATGCCGAGGCTTCGCAACATCGCAAAAATATACTACCTTGTAAGGGAACTCGGCAAGGTGGAAAAATTACGCAACCTTCTGGATTACAAATTCCATACCCGCTACGGATTCCCTTACAGCGACAAGCTCTTCGAGGATATCCAGCTTCTCGTCGCTATGGGGATGGTGGACGAAGACCTGCGGTATTTTGAAAAGAACGGCAGGTGGAAGCAGAGATATGAGTATGTCCTTACAGGCGACGGCGTGGAATACGCTGAATTGATAGCGTCCGGATACCAGAATGAACTGAATATTATCGAAGATTACCTCATACTAAACAAACACTCCATTCCGAGGGACACTGTGAGCGTTGCTATGGGGAGATATAAGAAAGAAACAAAGACGCTGCACGGCAAATCATGATATTTGGATGAATTTATATACCATAAAAAAAATCATGGTTACAAGGATAATTAAGGTGACCGAAAAATGAATGGAAAAATGAATTTTGACAAGGACGATGTAATTATAGCACTGCTTATTGTAATTTTATTTTTGATAGTAATGCTTGTCGGCAGGATGTTCTATTCAGTCCCCTGAACAGAAGAGTACTACTCTTCCGTCATTACTTCTCTGATTATATCCTTAAGCGGCTCTTTCAGCCTGCTCTCAGCACTTGAAAGGTCGTCAGCCAGGATATCAAGAACAAGGTCTAAGCCACCGGGACTTGAAGTCAGGTAATCCCTAACCACGGCGTCAAGATTTTCGCAACAGTCAACACACAGGTCTACGTTCTCTAATTCAGAATCATTGACCGGCTCAAGGGCGGTCTTGCACAGGAAACATTCACTCATATTATCACCTGCGCCCTGAATGATACTTGCTGCATATCAAGTTTTTGTATGATGGTTTGTTTTTCTGGGTTGCTGCACCCTCAACATTTAGGATAAACTCATTTCGGGGCTGGAAATTAAATTTCAAAGAGATACGAAAAGTATTATACGAAAAAGTATTATACCAAAAAGTATAATAATTGCATATGAAGTTCTACAACAGGGAAAAAGAGATAGAGACAGTAAGGAGTCTGAACAAACTGGCTGAAAAACATGCACATATGCTTGTAGTGATGGGGCGCAGAAGGGTTGGAAAAACAAGGTTAATAAAAGATGCTGCCGGAGGGAACTATTTCTTTGTGGATAAAAAAAGCAGCGGACTTTTACTCAAAGAATTATCGGAATCCCTTGAAACAGGTCTTGGAATATTCGTTCCAGAATTCACGAACTGGGATGATTTTGTAAGGTATTTATTCGAATATTCCAGACAAAAACACATTGTTGTCGTGTTCGATGAATTCCAGAACTTCAAGTACGTTGATACTTCCGTATACTCCATATTTCAAAAACACTGGGACGCTTACAGCGCATCTTCAAAAATACTCCTTGTGTTTATCGGTTCATACGTTGGATTGATGAAAAAGATTTTCACAGACCAAAAGGAACCCCTTTACGGAAGGATAACCGCCCGCATCGACCTCAAGCCCCTGAAATATGAATTTATACGGGAGATATGCCGGGAACTTGGAATAACAGATGAAGAAGATATGGCAAAAGTGTATATAACTTTTGGCGGGATACCAAGATACTATCAGCTCATGGAGGAATATGGGCTATCGGATTATGAAAAGATCCTGAAGATTCTGATATTTGATGAGAATGCAGTATTGAGAGATGAGGCACGGCAGCTCCTTGCAGGAGAATTGGGCAGGAACTACACTATTTATTTCTCAATTCTTGAGTCGATATCATTTGGAAAGAATACACTCAAAGAGATTTCTGACTTTACAGGAGTGGAAATGAAAAGCCTCGGGAAGTATCTCGGCGAGCTTATCAGGGATTTTGACCTTGTCGAGCGGAGGATGCCTGTGATCGGTGGCGAGAAAATGGGGCGATACATTTTGAAGGATAACATGATAAAATTCTGGTTCAGGTTCGTGTATCCCAATACCTCTTTGCTTGAGATGGGCAGGAACGAATTAGTCATGAAAAGACTAAAGGAAGAATTTCCTAATTATGCCGGGAAAGCGGTGGAGGATATTGTGAGGGAAATAATGGCACATAAGCTGCCATTTGAGCCTACAGGCATTGGTTCCTGGTGGAACAGGAGAGGGGATGAAATCGACCTTGTTGCGATCAATGAGAAGACTGGAGAGATCGTTTTTGGGGAAATAAAATGGACTGAGCGCAGCGCAGGGAAAGAACTTGTTGAAAAGCTGCTTGAAAAGAAAGAACTGGTTGAATGGAAGAAAGGCAGGCGCAGGGAATATTATATGCTCTTTTCGAAAAAGGGATTTACGAAAGGAGCGGAGGAAATGATGAGGCAATATGGGGTTGTGGGATTTGAGTTGAAGGACCTGGGAAGGACATAATAAATTATTGAAACATCTTCAAAAAATTCTCCACTATCTTCAACCCATCCGGCGTGAGCACAGATTCAGGATGGAACTGCAATCCATATATCGGTCTCTGCTTATGCTTCACTCCCATAATGATGCCATCCTCAGTCCTCGCCGTTACCTCAAGCTCCCTCGGCAGCTTCGTTATCGCCAGCGAATGATACCGCCCTCCGACAAGAGGGTTGGGAAGTCCCTGGAATATGCTGTTGCCGATGTGGCTTATAAGTGTGGTCTTCCCGTGCAGCGGTCCCGAAGGTGAATGGGTTACCTCGCCGCCAAAAGCAACAGCTATCGCCTGGTGACCAAGACAGACGCCAAGCAGCGGGACGCGTGTTTCCCTGATGATATCAAGGCATGTCCCGATATCCTTCGGGTTCGCGGGATGCCCGGGACCGGGTGATATTACGATAGCGTCCGGGTTGATCTTTTCCACTTCTTTCAGGGAAATAGTGTTAGGAACCACAATAGTATCGGGCTCAAATATCGACACGTAATCCACAAGGTTCCAGACAAAGGAGTCCTTGTTATTTACAAATAAAACTTTCATACCCCTCCGGTGCCATTAGTTAGCCGCGGACGAATTAGCCGCAGATGAACGCAAATAAACGCGGATACACACGAATTAACTGTATCCGTGAACATCCGCCTGATCCGTGTTCTACGTCGTGATGGATAATTCCCGTTGCATAGAGCAAGGATTGTTGTAAAAATGCTTTGCGGCCTTAGCGAACTTTGCGGTGAAATAATTAAATCGTTATCAGCATCAGCTACAAATATATACTGGATATTTGAATCAATTAATCTGCGTTCATCATGCCGAAACCCTGCGGGTTCTCGACTCCGCGCACACGTATGCCCCGCAGGGCATACGTGGACACGCCGGCTCCGAAACCTAACGGTTCTCGTCTCCCACACAACACGTATGCCTGCGGGCATACGTGGACGCGCCCTCCCGAGGCGCGACTCGGGAGGCTCGTGACTCTGGGCGCCTTCATCTGCGTTTATCTGCGGTTCCGTCTTTTTCTTGAAACTCATGCCACCCCTCCAATCGCCTTTATCATCGCAGCCATCTTCCGCTCCGTCTCGTTGTATTCGTACTCAGGGTCAGAATCCGCCACAATTCCCGCGCCAGCCTGTACTATCGCCTTCCTGCCGTTCTTGATTATCGTTCTTATCACAATGGCGAAATCCGCATCCCCGTTCCAGGAATAATACCCAACGCCTCCGCCATAGATGCCGCGGGCATCTTTTTCAAGGTCATTTATTATCTCCATCGCTCTTATCTTTGGAGCACCAGACAGCGTGCCTGCCGGAAATATGGCGCGGGTGGCATCGAACTGGTCGCACTCATCCCGCAGCATCCCGGACACCGTGCTTTCGATATGCTGGACGTGCGAATATTTCAGCACCGACATGAAATCATCCACCTTTACCGTTCCGCCTTTTGAGACCATCCTCACGTCGTTACGCCCCAGGTCAACGAGCATCACATGCTCGGCGCGCTCTTTATCACTGTCAAGCATCTCCTTTGCGAACGTTTCATCTTCCTCAGGCGTCGTCCCGCGCGGGCAGGTGCCTGCTATTGGATTAATGATAACTTTCCTCTTATGGACTGACAGCAGCGTCTCAGGGCTTGCGCCAATTATACTTGTCCCGTTGAACTCAAAGAGGTACATATAAGGGCTCGGGTTAACGCTTCGCAGCGCGGTATACATCTCAAGTGGGGTCTGGTCAGTTATCACTTCGTACCTGCGCGAAAGAACCACCTGGAAGACGTCGCCGTCAATTATGTGTTTCTTTGCTTTCCTGACAGCATCTTCGTATTCGCTTTTTTCCATGTTGGGTATTATTTTTGAAGGTCTGTTTTTCTTCGATTCATACGGCTTTACTGCATTGATAAGAGATGCAAGTTCCTTCGCATCATCAAGTGCGGCTTTGTACACTTCTTTTGCGTCATCACCCGACAGGACAAACGGCGTGACCACAATATACGTTTCATCGGTCATGTGGTCGAAAACCACAGTCTTTGTAGTAAGCGCGAATTGGACGTCTGGTGTCTGGCTATTTTTCGCAGGGATGTCAAGCCAGCATTCGTACACCATGTCATAAGCGCAAAAACCGATAGCCCCTCCAAGGAAGGTCTGCCTGTCAAAACCGCTGCCAATGAATTTTATGCCCTTCGCCGCAAAAGCCATCCTTATAGCATCCATTGTATCAAAACCTGTCATGAGCTTTCCAACTCTACCATCTCCGGGTGATGGCAAACCTGTCATCCCTTTCCCGGAAGTGAATTCGCAGACTTTCGAAAGCGAAGACTCGATGAAATCGATCATGCCTGTCCTCTCCGGGTAATCAAGCGCAACAGCACGGTCTTTCACGGTCACTACTGCGTCAGGCTGTGAACCCACGAATGAGAACCGCGCATGACGTTTCTCCTTTTCAACAGATTCAAGGAGATATGCGCATTTCTTTTCAAGCGAAGCATACAGATCAAGAGGAGTGCATGATGTTTTAACCGCAGCCTTCAACTGGATTATCACCGGCTTTTCTCCGGAAAGTCCGATAAATTCCTTTTCACTGATATCAAATTTCATTCTTCCTCGCATTGTTTATAAAATCCATCACTTTCTTTTCATCCTTTTTTCCACCAGTCTCGACGCCAGATGCGGTATCTACAGCATAGGGGCGCACGCACCTTACCGCTTCCCCGACGTTTTCAGGCTTCAGCCCGCCTGCCAGGATAACCGGAAAGCCCGCGTTCATGGCGACCTTTGAGCTTATTTCCCAGTTATGCGGCATTCCAGTCCCGCCTGATTTACCGCCAAGCGCCGTATCGAGAAGAACTGCATCAACCGCGCCTGAAAGCTCTCTCACATGCTTTATCAATGTATCCGCATCCGAATCCCGCGACACCGGGATCGTTTTAATAAGTTTCACACCGCTTTCCCTTATCGCCACAAGTTCAGATAACGGCAGGGCATTATGTATCTGCACAGCCGCAGGTTTTGCCGCCCGTATCATGTTCACCGCCTGCTGTGCGTTTTCCGGCATGATAACAAGCACCGCGTTCACGAATACCGGCACTTTCGATATCAACCGCGATGCTTCTGCAAGCGTGATCTTCCGGGGCGAATCAACAGGTACCTCGGTAATGAAACCAACAGCGTCCGCTCCTGCATTTATCGCTACTTTAAGGTCGTGTTCGGTCCTGATACCGCAGATCTTGACTTTCATCTTTTCTCACAGGAAACGCGCAAGCTTTTCAGGATCACCTGCGGCTGTTACGAAATCCTTGAGCTTATCCAGTGCTTTGCCATTATCTATTGTCCCGGCTGCCAGTGTAATGCCGTCTGCAAGGCTCTCCGCTTTTCCACCTGCAAGCAGCGCCGCGCCTGCATTAATGACAATGATATCGCGTTTCGCACCTTTCTTGCCTTTCAGAACGTCAACGATATCCCTTGCATTCTCTTCAGGAGCCCCTCCGAGGATATCTTTAACTGAAGCATGCTTTACACCAAGCTTTTCAGGGGTCACCGTATATTTCGTGAGCTTTCCATTATTGAGTTCCACTACCTGCGTTTCACCGGTGTTTGATATTTCATCCAGCCCGCTTCCATGCACTACAAGAGCCCGCTTCGTGCCCAGGATCTTGAGGACGTTTGCCATGGGCTCACACATGTCGCCGTCAAAAACACCTATTACCTGCGCCTGTGCGCCGGCAGGATTTGTGAGCGGTCCCAGGATATTAAATACAGTACGAAAACCCAGGTCACGCCTTATCTGCCCGACGCGTTTCATGGAAGGATGGAAAACCGGTGCGAGCATGAACCCTATACCGACGTTCTCTATGGTCTTTTCTACTTCCTGCGGCGACATGTCTATCCTGATACCGAGTTCGCGAAGCACGTCCGCGCTCCCCGATCTTGAGGTTATGGAATAGTTGCCGTGCTTGGCTACCGTGACACCCGCCGCTGCCGCTACTATCGCAGCCCCGGTGCTGACGTTGATAGTGCCCGTGGAGTCGCCTCCTGTTCCGCATGTATCCACAAGCGTTCCTTCGACTTTCGGTTTTATCAGGTTCGCAGCTTTTTTCATACCGCGCGCAAGTCCTGCTATCTCAGCCGGAGTTTCGCCTTTCAGTTTCAGCGCCGTTAAAAATGCGGCTATCTGGGCATCTGTGGCTTCGGCGAATATTTTTGAAATTGCTATCTCTGCTTCGTCTGATGTGAGAGACTGGTTTTCGATAAGTTTCAGGATATATTCTTTCATGATTATCACTGTACACTTTTGTACATTAATGTCTAAATGAGTACATTGTATATAAAAGTTACGCGGGGTGAAGATTATAAAGACTGGAATCCATTATAAAGAAGGAAACATAAAAGCATGAAGAACGAAATATCAGATGAAGGGAACCTCTTGATACTATGAAAGCCTTCCTCCTTTTCCATGATCAGAAAATATTTGATCCCACAAGAAAAACCATATCAAAAATCCTGAAAACAACTCCTGCTTATTATGAGATGTCCCTTTATCTCATTAAATCCAGATTAAAAGAACATATTCTGCAAGCTCTAAGGCATGATGGCAAATATCAGACAAAGAGCGGGGCGAAACTCGTCCTGCAAAATGACCGGGCGTATCTGACTGTTGGAGGGCAGATAAACTCGCTTCGGGAACTGGACAGCCTTGAAAAGATAATGGAGACAGGCAAGGAGGAGATAATTATGCAGTATCCTGTGTATCCGGAAAATATCAGGAAAATAGAGATGTTTAACAGAATGCTGGGGAAAGCATGGAACGCGAATTAATTAAGATCATAAAATTGCTTAATAAACACAGAATAAAATACCTCCTTATCGGAGGATTTGCGGCCGTTCTTTATGGGGTTCCTCGTTCCACTTTTGACATTGATATTGCAATATCTTTAGAGTCTGAGAGCATAGGCAAGACGACCTCTCTACTGTCAGATTCCGGGTTTGCGGAAAAAGAGAAATTGGAGGGCGGTGTCAGATTTACAGATGGCAATGTCGAAATTGACCTTATGTTCATAGAAAGCTACAAGTTCAATTTCTTTTATGAATATCATAAAGATTTATCGTATAAGGGAACTGTAATAAAAATGCCAAATATTATGGATCTGATAAGGATGAAAGAATCGTCAACCCGTGACAAAGACCAGCAGGATGCACAACATTTGAGATTAATATTGAGTTCAAAAAAGGAAAAATTACAATGAGCAGCTTAGAGGGAAAAATGAGTGGTTTGCATATTGTATCATGTGTGGTTGTCGTTTCGGTTGTCATTCCAGTTGTCAATCAGGTTGTCGTTTTCAGGGGAACATGAAAAATATAGGTATAGCGGTAACAGACCCGGACGACTGGACTGGAGTGGCTCTTTGCAATTCGGTAACTCATTATGGCATGAAGCCTGTAAAATTCAGCTTCAGTAACGCGACTTCAGATATCCCGTCAGGCAAAATCCATGCAGGTAAACTCGAACTCTCAACCTTTGATGCCATCATCGTCAGAGACCTTGGACCTGCAGAACAGAACGGCGCAGCGTTGAGGTTCGATATCCTGTGCCAGTTGAGGGATTCAGGTGTTGCGGTCATTAATCCCCCTGAGGCTATAGCGCAGGCTGCGAACAAGTTCGTTTCAAGTTGCTTGTTCCGGAAAAAAGGGATTCCAACGCCAAAGACGTTGGTTACAGGCGACATTGATGCAGCTCTTCGGGCACTATCTTCATTCGGGCGGGCAGTGGTGAAGCCTGTTTTTGGATACAAGGGGATAGGAGTTGAGTGTGTGAAGGACGATACAGGGGGGGAGACGAAACTAAGGATGCTTCTTGAAAAGAACGGCATGATTTACATGCAAGAATTCATTCACAATCCAGGAAGGGACATCAGGGCGTTCGTGGTTGACGGGGAAGTTAAAGGCTCGATATACAGGATAGCCCCGGCAGGAAGCTGGATAAATAACCTGAGCCAGGGTGGGAGAGCAGAGGCATGTGCGCTGACACGTGAGCAGGAAAAAATCACCCTGAAAGCCGCGAAGATCACAGGGACGGTCTACGCTGGTTTGGATATCATCGAAGGGGACAGGGATTATGTTCTTGAGATCAACGGAACTCCTTCGGGTAAAGGGATATTCGAGGCGTGCGGGGTAGATGTGACGATGGGGATAGCGGAATATGTGTTTGATCGTACATACAGCGGATAAGTTACCATCTGTTTTATTATTAAGCAGGTAAAATGAAGGGGCATGAAACAGCAGGACGCAAATAAATTAATGGCTTTTTTCCTTGCCTTCATAATGCTTGGCTCGGTATTTTTTTATTTTGTATTTCAGAATATTCCAAACCAGCAAACGGGAGACCAGACACCGCAAGTTAAATATGATCCTGATCTCTGGACGTTCAGCCAGCCTTTCTATTCGATCTCGGACGGTCTCAATATTACACCACCAGGTGCCTTAAATGCAGATTTCGTGGACCTTGAAAGCATGACACCGCAGATGGCAGAGTGGGCAAAGAGCGTTAAACCGATCCTTGCTGAAGTGGACTCCATATATAATTCGAATACCACAAAGATGTTCTATTCAGATATCAAAAATGGTAGTAACAGGTCGTTCCTTCTGCTTGGCACGATGTATCCGATGAAGAATGATTTTCAGTACGTAATGGTTGATTCCTATTATGGGAACCCCCTGCTGATCAGGCAAGAAAATGGGCTGCAGGGTTTTTATATGGTTTTAGGAACGCCAATCATTCTTGCCCCGCAGCAGACAGTTATCAATGTCATTGACATTACCACAAGCCTGAACCAGACCGTGACGTCTTATAACAAGTATAGGGGCATGCTCAGCAAAGTACCTGAAGCGCCGTTCCAGACCATAAGTGCAAATGTGAGTTTTGCAAAGCAATTTTACATGGGTATCAGGATGAACAACGGCAGTTACGAGCGGACGACGGGATATCTCGATGCGAACTCAACTATTTTGAAAAAGTTTGAACAGCTAAAAACCAATAGCACGCAAAGAGGTCTTTCCCGGTACGACATCAAAACGAGCGGAAACTATACAATAGTGCAGGTATCTTCGAAGGACATGCTTCCGGTACTGATGGAAGAAGCGAACTGAGCACAAAATATATACCACTCTATGCTGTAGAGAAGCCGATACTTTTAATCAAGTGAATGATGAAGGACAATAGTCCTGAAGGAAGTAATTAATATGGCACAAACATATATCAAATTTGAAGTTCCCGCTGAACTTGCAAACAAGGCGCTCAGCGCTCTTGAGATGGCGCGGGATACTGGAAAGATCAAGAAAGGAACAAATGAAGCCACAAAAGCGATAGAACGCGGTATCGCAAAACTTGTTATAATCGGTGAAGATGTGAACCCGCCTGAAATAGTGGCTCACATACCGGCTCTGTGTGATGAAAAGAATACTCCTTATATCTTTGTCAAGAAACAGGTAGAACTTGGCGCAGCATGCGGTCTGTCAGTTGGCAGCGGCGCGGCAGCGATAATAGACCCTGGAAAGGGCAAGGAAATGGTTGATGACGTGGCTCAGAAAGTACAGGCATTGAAGAAGTGAGAATATGGCTGAAGAAGAAGGCGGATATCCTGCGGAAGTTATTGAAGTGATCGGAAAGACGGGAATGCACGGAGAAGCCATGCAGATACAGTGCAGGGTACTCGATGGCAGGGATAAGGGAAGGATAATCACGCGCAACGTGGTCGGTCCCATAAAAAACGGGGATATCCTCATCCTGCTTGAAACCTCACGTGAAGCCAAAAAACTGAGTTCAAGGTGAATCATGGAAAAAAGGAAATGCTCTTTCTGCGGCGGCGCCATTGAGCCCGGAACAGGCAAACTTTATGCCCGAAAGGACGGGACTGTGTACTATTTCTGTTCATCCAAATGCCAGGGGAACTTAAACCTTGGAAGGATACCCAGAAAGGTCGCCTGGACGGAAGCCGGACGCAAAGCAAGAGGAAAAACGACTTAAGGTGAGAGCGTGGAGCGCACCTATGTTATGGTAAAACCGGACGGCGTACAGCGTGGTCTGGTCGGCGAGGTTATCGGTCGTATCGAGCGGCGCGGTCTTAAGATAGTCGCGCTGCGGATGAACACGATATCGCAGGAACAGGCAAAGAAGCACTATGCTGAACACGTCCAGAAACCATTTTTCAAGTCATTGATCGATTTCATCACTTCAGGTCCATCGGTTTCGATGGTTGTGGAAGGAAAAAATGCGGTGGCTGTAATGCGTTCAATAAACGGCGCAACCAATCCGGTCAATGCTGCAACAGGAAGCATACGCGCAGATTTTGCCCTTGATACCGGACGCAATGTCGTACACGCAAGCGATTCACCGGAATCGGCAGCCAGAGAGATAGGCATCCATTTCAGGGACGCAGAAATCTCGGGATATTCGCGGATAGACGAGACCTGGGTTTACGAATAAGCCTGCTGAAAAACGCTTTTAGCCGCACCGTATCTTGAGAACTTATATACTTTTAGTATAATCTAACTATTTATGGTTCAAAATCTGCGCACCCCGATCGTGTGTGTTATGGGGCATGTGGACCACGGTAAAACTTCACTGCTTGACAGGATCAGGGGTACTACGATAGCAGAGCGTGAAGCCGGTCTGATCACGCAGCATATAGGCGCCACTGAAGTTCCGCTCGATGTGGTTAAAAGGGTTTGCGGGAACGTATTCAAAGGGGATACAAAAGTTCCGGGGTTGCTTTTCATCGACACGCCGGGGCACAGGGCGTTCACCACTCTTCGCGCTAGGGGCGGGGCGCTTGCCGACCTTGCCGTGCTTGTGGTGGATATTAACGAAGGATTCCAGCCCCAGACGCTGGAAGCCGTAGAAATTCTCAAAAGGTTCAAGACACCGTTCGTTGACGCAGCAAATAAGATAGATAAGTTATCCGGATGGAACCCCCAGCCCGGGAAACCTTTCATACTCTCTTATCCTGAACAGGCAGAACATGTGAAGGTTGCGCTTGATGAAAAACTATACGTTATCATTGGCAAACTCTATGAAATGGGTTTCAGTTCTGACAGGTATGACAGGGTTCGTGATTTCCAGCGAAATATTGGCGTGATACCGGTCAGTGCAAGGACAGGAGAAGGAATACCTGATCTCCTCATGGTTCAGATGGGACTTGCGCAGAAGTTCCTTGAAAAAGACCTTGAGTACAGGGCTGTGGGACCCGGAACGGGCACAGTACTTGAAGTTAAGGAAGAAACAGGTCTTGGCACCACGCTTGATGTAATACTTTACGACGGGGAGCTGAATGTCGGGGATACCGTGGTCGTCGGGAGCCTTGGGGAACCTATAGTGACAAAGATCAGGGCACTTTTAAAGCCGCGCCCGCTTTCCGAGATGCGGTCAGAAGAGAAGTTCAAACCTGTAAAGAGGGTCGTGGCAGCGTCAGGGATAAAAATTGCGGCGCCCAACCTTGAAGGCGCTCTTGCAGGGTCGCTGATACGTGTAGCTTCAGGAAACATCAATGAGATAGCTGCCCAGATAAAATCAGAGATCGATGCCGTCAGGATCGAAACACAATCAAGCGGCATATTGATAAAAGCGGATACGCTTGGCTCACTTGAAGCTCTTGTCAACGAACTGAAGAAAGAAAATATACCCATACGCCGGGCTGATATCGGGGATATTTCCAAGCGGGACATTGCAGAGGCAAAGACAGTGAAAGATCCTCTTTTGTCAGTAATAGTGGGATTTGATGTTGATGTCCTTCCTGATGCCAGGGAAGAGATCACCGGTTCAGAAGTAAAAGTGTTCCTGAACAACGTTATTTACAAGCTTATTGAAGATTACAAGAAATGGGTCGTGGAGCAAAAAGCGCTCATCGAGAAAAAACGATATGAAACGATTATCAAGC
>CABMHZ010000023.1 GCA_902386115.1 uncultured archaeon
AAAGTTTTCCAGGTATTTATCAAGAAGATAAACCAGTAATTCCCCGTACTCCTCAGGGGAAAGCGCCCATTTTCCAGGGTCATCGGAACGTAAAGACGGTAACGCTGGATGTAATTTAAGGTTCAGGTCATTCTCAAGGAAAAAATTGAAGATCTCCTCTTTGAACTTTATGGAATACGAAGTGAATGTGCAGATAAAGCTGACCTTGAGATCTGCATTAATTGCAATTTCAAAACCGTGAAGCGTCTTCTCGAAATATCCTTTTCCCCTTTGCAGGTCTGTGATCTCTTCGGGACCGTCAAGACTCGAACCAATGGGAATATCATACTCAGCAAGTATCTCTGCAATTTCAGGGGTCATCCTCCAGAGATTTGTCTGCATGGCTAAAGCAGGTTTCAGATGTTTTAAACCCCCGGTCAATAATGGTAATGCTTCCCTGTAAAATTTAGCGCCCGCAAGGAGCGGTTCACCGCCGTGGAATGTAAAAGTGACAGGTTCATTCCTGAAATCCTTGAGCCATTCTACCACTTCTTTGATGGTTTCAATGCTCATTATTGGAGATCCTTCCTCTGAACTCCAGCAGTATTTGCATTTGGAAGGACAGCCCAATGTGGGGATAAGCATCACGTGAAAAGCCATATGACTTTGTTTTAACCTCTTAGGACTATTTAATGGTTGTCCTGACTTTTCGTCAGAAAATATTGGCGATACCGGACTGTTTTATTAGAATCAATGCGGAGGATGGGATTTGAACCCACGAATTCCTTCGAAACCAGCCCCTCAAGTTTGCGTAATATATGGCGCAAACTTTATTATCAAATAAAATGATTAAACTTTGATGAAGCACGCGCCGGATATTACAAATAAAGAGCTTGGAGATAATGCTAGGATACTGAATGATTTTAAGCGCACCCTCGAACTTCAACAGCTTAGCAAGAGAACGATCAATAATTATCTCTGGAAGATCTACCAGTTCTTGCTTGACAAGGGCAAAAACGCCGGCGAGATAACAAAAGAGGATATCCAGGATTACATCATTAAAAGAAGAGAAAAAAGCTCTCAGTGGACTATAAATGGGGATATCAACGGTCTCAGGAAGTTCTTTGAATGGTTCAAACCAGGGAATAACCTGCTTGCTGGCATCAAGATCAGGCAGCCTAAGAATTACCTGCCGGTTGATATGCTCATAACTCCAGATGATGTCAAGAAACTGATAGGGGCGTGCAAGAGCCAGAGGGACAGGGCAATTATCCTGTTGCTGTGGGATTCAGGATGCCGGTTAAATGAGGTCCTGAGCAGGAACATCAACCACATACAATCAGACGAATACGGCGCGACCATGATCGTAAGTGGAAAGACGGGCATGAGAAAGGTAAGGCTGATTGACTCCCTGCCTGACGTGAGGCTGTGGCTTAACCAACACCCTCTTAAAAACAATCCTGACGCCGCTCTGTTCGTTACCGAAAGTAGATATAACCATAAAGAAGGGAAGGTACTGGAGGAGCGCAGGGTTGAGGATCGCACAGTCCAGAATATGCTTAATACGGTGGGTAAACTGGCTGGACTCAATAAGAACGTTCATCCGCACGCGCTGAGGCATGGCAGGCTAACCATGTTCGTGAAACAGGGATTTATGGAATCCGAGCTAAGGATACTTGCAGGATGGGAAAAAGAGAGCGGGATGCCGGCGACATATGTCCACCTTGCGGGTTGTGACGTGGATAAGAAGCTCCTGATCAAGAACGGTCTGATTACTGATGATGGGGAGTTAATCCTCAAGACCCTTAAGCCTGGTAAATGCCCGCGCTGCGCTGCTGATAACCCGGTTGATGCGAAATATTGCAGCATTTGCGGGTTGATTCTTGATAAAAGCGTGGCTAAGGTAGTTGAGGAGAAGAGCAAAAAGGCCCCTGGGTTTTTTGCTTCCATGCAGAACGATCCGGAATTCCAGAAGATGATTGCAGAGGCTATAGCGAAGGCGGCGAAAGTATAACCTTTTTTGGAATTACAGTCTGGTCAGAATATGCTTACACGGTTGCATATCCCATGCATATCACTATCAGCAGGCAGAAAAGAGAATAAAGAGTATATAAAGGCTATATAAATGGCTTTCATCTGTAAACAGCGGGAAAAATATTATCTTGCACAACGGATAAAGAAAAACAGCAAATGGATAAATAAGATCATCCGGCGTGCGACCCCTGCGGAGATTAAGGCATATCAATCCACAAGGGGTCTGGCAACTGATTTAGCGCCCGTCACCTGTGCATACCCGGAATGCGATAAAGTGGTGCTGATCCCACGCACGCAAAAAAGGAAGTTCATGACAACATATCCCCTGAGATATAATAGGCTGGTGCAGGTCTATTGCTCCCAGGAGTGCCAGGATAATCACGGGAAACTATTGGAGAAAATAACAAACAATGCCAATACAGGAACAGAAACATCTTGTGAAGGCGGGGAAGGTATGTACCGGTCCCTCTAAAAAATCGAGTTAGGGAAAGTAGCACCCGCTACATCATTTTTCCTTTGTTATCAAACCTGATACTGCATATTGTAGAATACAATAATTAACTTCGGTATAAATACCCGTTTTTTCCATAGGGATATCTTGGAGGAAAAAAATGATAACGAGATCCGTACAGGAAACAAAAGGCAGCCTTTACGTTTTACTCCCAAAACAACTTTGTGATGCTCTGGGAATAAACAAAGGACACAACGTCAACATCGGAATCAAAAATGACAAAATAGTGATAGCACCCGCCCGGCCTTCCACAGCACAAACGGGTGTTGCCAGCAAACTCACAGGGAGCATGCCAGCATGAATGATATGCAGATTCCAAATATAGATTTTTCGCAGGGGAGTCTTTGAATGATCCTTACTGCTGATCAGGCGGCTATGGCAGAAACCCTGGCATCTACCCCTGATGATATACTTCCACTCTTTCCGGTAATGGAGCGTGCGGTAATAATGGTTGCGAAGGAGATCATGAGAAAAGAAAGTTCAATCCCCAAATGAGACAAAAAACCACATTTAGAGAGATGAGTTTTCCTCCCCACTGGCGCCATATAGAAGGTCTTCGCATTCTCAGATAAATCTTGCGGTTTTGACTTAATATGGCGAAATTCTCAAAATCTGAGATATTCCAAGCTTGCGAAAGATGCATCGAAGTTTTGGAGGTTATTCCCCCGACCTGCATCAAGGGAGAAGTGCACAGGTCTGGTGGGAATATCGAGCCCCCAGAGTGCATGCTCCCTTTTTTACCTGATCTAATAACAAACCAATCAACCAAGCGCACGCCAGAATCTCAGGCAGAATCTCAAAAAGACGAGAAAAGATTGGCACCCCATGAAAAAAGTTCGGCAGCCTATGAAGATAGACGAAGCAAAATCGAGAACATTAGCCAAAATTCAAATTTTCGGCAGCCAACTTCGTCAATGTGCAGGGAAGATCGGAAAAAGCACCGAAGAGAACTCGTGCTGAATATCCTAAAGCTGATTACGTTCATGTATCATGTAAGTCAGATAGCAAGGCTCCTAAACCTGCCGCGTTCAACGGTTCAGTACTGGTTGAGGAAATTGGAGGAACGCGGATTAATCAAGCCGGATGGAAAAAGTAGCCCTCGCTCATATCCCAAGATTTATGCCTTGACAACGGCGGGGACGAAATTTCTGATACATAATGAGGGGGGTTCGGCAGCACATGAACCACTGTTTAATTTCAAATACACTTGGCACGCCCTATCTTTTAAATCTGAAATCCTTGGCGGCGCGCGTCCCAAAGGCGATCATTCTTATAATCCGACCAACTGGAAGGGAGAAGTCTTCTACAGGGATGGCTACAAAATCCGACTTACCACCAAACATGCAATTGTGGATATCAACCAGGATTTAGGCGCGGATACAGAAGCTGATCTCTTATTGAAGTATCACACTTTGGCTCAAAGCCATCTACGGCAATTTTCAAAACAGTACGATCTCCAGCTATCCTCACTCGTGGAACAGAACCGAGAGCCACACAGGGCGATACCCGGGAGCCATGACCTGGCGCAGAAAATGTTAGGTTCGATGGGTGGAGAACTTCATAATGAGGCAACGGGATTACAGGTTGATGAAAGCGATAAAGATCATAGAGGAGAGGTGGAATTTGTTGGAGAAAAAGGGGCAAAAGCAGCAGAAGAATTTTTACATCTCGTTAATAAAGGCCCTCTAATTCTGGCAGATACGAAAGCGAAGGTGGATAACTTTGAGAAGGTTCTACACTCAGAAATCCGAGAAATAAAGGCTGATCTGAGAGAAATCAAAACCGAAGTAAAAGAATTGCCGCTCACTGTCAAGCTACAACAAAAAGAGCAAGAGATTGAAGAGTTACGAGCACGCCTTCAGGAGTATGGGAGCCAGATGCCTAAGGAAAAGAGCAAACCAACCTATTCAGGAGTTGAATTCGGATGAGACCGAGAACCCAGAAACCTCGAAAGTGCGATCTATGCCCCTCTCTCCTTGCCCGGGATTATCCATATAACCTCTGCCCGGCATGCTGGCGCGCGCAATACGGCGCCCCTCCAGGCATGTATTCACCCTGGTATCGTGTAGCTACCACGAAAAGAAACGCACCGCTGGAGGCTTATGGCTAAACTTCACCGCCACCCCCGCATCCTCCAGCGCAGGCTTCACGGCGTATCCAATTTGCGCCCGCTCAATAATTTCAATGACGCCTATAGCAGTCATATCAATGACAAAAATAAATAGAAGGAGATGAATAAAAAATATGGATAAAAAATTAGAAGAAAGCAAAAAACGTATGCAGAAAACATGTGAAATCGGAAAACCAAACAAAAAGGGATGGGAGGTTTAATATGGATATATTTAATATAAAAGACTTCGAAAAACGGATAGAGCCGCGGAAGAAAGAAATCTATGAACTAAAGAGGGGCTTTGTTGACTGCCTGGCAGTCACAGAAACACTAAAGTTTTATGTTGATGATGATGAAAAAGAGAAAGCAAGGGACATTGTGAAAAGGATCAGCATGTTGAAGCTTGAGAACCTCCACGATTCTGTTTGTGTGGTGAGAATTCGCGATGTTTTGTCTAAACACAGCTTGGGGGACTTGGTAGACTTTCCTCAACTTAAGGGAGAACTGAACCACAAGATCGGGACGCGGGAGTATGCCTTAGACCGTGGCATCCTTTCCGGCAGGGAAATCACTGAACTTGAAAGAGTAAGGTTGACGACTGAACTAAAAGATTTCAAAGCGCAATTAGAACATCTCACCTGCGCTGAAACAGAGGTGGAACAGGTATTAGAGAGTATGATGGCGAATTCAGAAAATTACTTTTACCCCGACCACCGCTGCTGGCAGGTGAAGCTCAAACCGGGTCTCTTGAAAGACTCAAATATCATCGGGCCCACCACAGAAGGCGATATTTGCGAGGTTTGCCCTCACAGGCAGAAGTGTTCTTTTGCAGGCGCGCCACTCAAATAAATTCCCG
>CABMHZ010000024.1 GCA_902386115.1 uncultured archaeon
AACAGGCGGCGCAAAAGCAGGTTCCGGGTACGCCCTTCCTTTCGCCGGAGAATGGGGCAACAAGAACGTCTGGGGAGGCAAGCAGACTACTGTTGGCGTGAGTACGTTATTTATTGACAATAACGGAAAAGCCCTGTCCGGGCGAACGGTCAACTTTACGATATATGACCCGAACAGTAGCATAGCGGCATCAGGGTCAGGCGTTACTGACCAATCCGGCATAGCGAATTTTTATAAGGATATTAATAGTATGAATTTTTATGGTGTATGGAAAGTAAAAGCAGAATCAGGCGGGGTTTCATCCTACACAACTTTTATCTATAACTGGTGGGGATGCGCATGGGCGACAACCGGTGAGTGCGGAGGTCTTCACAGCGACAAGTCTCCAGCGGATATGGGTACGGCAGCGGCGAACTCCCCGTATACCGTAAGCTGGGAACGAACCACGGATGCAAATGCCGCCCACAATATAGACATGAACCTGAACGGCTGGTCTGGTAATTACTGCACAGTATGCCATCAGTCTTACGACGGCAATCCCACAACGAGCAATATCGAAGGCAACACTACAAAAGATTTCTTTGTAAAAGACGTGCACCGCAATATTTCCTGTACAAATGCAGCGTGCCACGACCCCAACGGGACATCAGCGTGGAACAATCATAATACCGGAAGTATGACTATCGGTTCATGCGATAATTGCCACAACAGGACTGATATTTCGAAGAAATCCACATTGAACGGCGCTGTAAGCAATTATTCCAACGGTTCGGGGACGTATAATAAATACCATACGCCCAATGCCACTGTGCCCTGCATAATCTGCCACGGTCCGATGCATAACGTCTCAAAACCCGACCCGGCGGCAGGGGGGCAGAATAACGTCACGGAGGATACGCAATGCACTGCCTGTCACCAGGGTTACAGCAGGCATAACGGCAGCGTGAACTGCACTCTCTGCCACAGCAGCGATGCGCATTATATCCAGGTAACTGGCGGGGCAAGTTACGTGAATACAAATAGTCCGGCAAGGAGCGACTGCACAACGTGCCACCAGAACACAACGTTCATGGATGCAGTAAAGACCATACCCAAAGCCGGGAATTATACAGGCAGGAACGCCCCCCAGGTGCCTGTACCTGTGGCTCACAGTGATGACAGCATGAACGGCAGTAAGTGGAACCAGTCAGAACCTTACTGGACGAATACATCCCGGATCGAAAACTGCAAATACTGTCATGGCGAGACTATGCACAAAACAGCCGCGCTCGGAAGACCCTCGTTATTCAGCGGCGGAAATCCGGTGAACGGGACGATCTCATCCGCAATGACATGGTGCCAGCAGTGCCACTGGCAGGGAAGTCCGGGTTATTCAGTGATGTTGGCAACTTTTAAAGAGGATAACAAGGCAATCCCGCCCGAAATAACGGGGAATGTGACGTACGGTAACGTCAATGCAGGCGACGGCACGGCTTATGTCAACCACAGCTCCTTTGCAAAGGATGACGCAACTTGCAGGAACTGCCACGGAACCGGCAGTGAGAACATTACAGGATTCATGCATGGTGTGGCTGTGGGAAGCGGCGGAGGACCCGGGTGCCTGGGATGCCATAACACGAGCAGTCCCCAGAATTTCACAGGCATGCGCTACATCGATGGCAGCAGCTTCGGCAAATCCGCTCATGCGAATATGAACAGCAATAACGCTTCAGGATACGGCATTAACGCAAGCTGCTGGGCATGTCACAATTCAACCGGAACCGTAGTTCCCGATAACACGCATCCTGACAGGATGACAACCCCCTTTATCTGCACTGACTGCCATCTTGCGGGCGGGAGCATGGCGGGGGCGTATAATGCCACCGTCATTTTCAATCACTTCAGTAACGGGACAATCAGGGCTCCGGATAACGCGACAAGCGACATCGCTTCATGCATGGAATGCCATGAGAATGTATCCGGCATGCTGTTACCCAATAACGATAACGATACGGGCACATTTACGAGCGGTGTGGGCTATGGTAATGGAGGCAACAAGAGCGCTTATCACTACGGAGAAAGCCAGCTTAACTTCGGAAAGACAAAGGGAAGCGATGAATACTGTATTTACTGTCACAGGAACGAAACTGGTGAATTCAACGGCACATTCATGTTTGCATCGAACAGCAGCATTTCCAACCACAGTCTGAGATATAATGCCTCCAATCCTTCATGCGGTCTTGTCCAGTGCCATAACAGTACGGGTTCGACGCTTCACGGCAACGGATTAATTCGACCGGCTACGGGTTATAACAGTACGTACTGCCTGGACTGCCACGGATCGAATAGCAGCAGCGGCGCTGCAAATTACAGCGGCATAACTACGGGTACGAAGAGCAGGCATAACAATTCCATCAATTGCGAAAAATGCCACATGAATAACGGCACGGACATACATCCTGCAAAATACCTGCAGCCTGATGGAATGTTCAATACCGGCAATTCCACTGCTGTCAATTGTGTCTTTTGTCACCAGACGGGTACGGCGAACTTCCCGAACGCTGCCATGATACCTTTCACACACCATAGCGATAATTATAGCAACGGCTCCAGATGGAACCTGACTAAAGCTTACTGGACAAATACCAGCCAGCAGGGCATGTGTAACTACTGTCACGGTGACAGCAGGCACAGTGAGAACGCATTGGGAAGACCTGCCAACTGGAGCGGTCTTAATATTATTAATTCATCCACCACAAGTAACAGCACCTGGTGCTCGGGCTGCCACTACCAGGGCTACACAGGCGGTTCGAAGAACTACAACAGTATGGTGCAGGCGTTTGAAGGATCAAACCTGCCTGTGCCGCCCGAGATCACCAATCATTCAACCTATGCGCCGTACGGCATAAGCGGTTATCTCAACCATTCCCTGTCGCCCGATTACAGCGACTCAACATGCAAAGAATGCCATGGTCCATTCCTTCCAAACGGTACGGGGATGGATGGATTCCTTCATAACGTGAGTACCGGAACAGGCTGCACGGGGTGCCACTTCTCTTATTCCTACATGAATACAGCGGGCGCGCCTGCAATGTTCGTGAACTAGAGCATGTATAACGACAGCGCGCATGGTACACTGGCATGTGAGGACTGCCATACCAAAGGGCATATGAACATCGGGGCTCGGAAGGCATGTGAGGACTGCCATGCGTTCCAGGCTGACCCGATTAATGATAGTGACAGGCATAATATCACGGCAACACCGTCGCAGGATGTTGTGAAAAATACGAATTGCACATCATGTCATGACGCCGGGCTGTTAAACAATGCTACAAGCCAGTACGGGTATGGAAAAACCTATGACTGTGATTACTGCCACACGTACCCTGATAAGACTTATTACTGATGTCCTGGAAAATAAAGAATTAAAAAAAGTCTGTTTTTATTTGGGCTTGATCTTGTTGGCAAGGTCTTTTCCAAGCCTCTTGCATTCTTCAAGATCTTTTTCCGCCGGGGCGTACTGGATGCGCAGAACCGGGTCTATCACGTTGATCCCGATCTTACGCATTTGCTCTGCGATCATTACGGGCGCCTCACCGCTCCAGCCATAAGATCCGAACGCTGCGCCTACTTTTGCTGTCACCTTCGCCTTTGCCATGCTATCTATGAATTTCTCCATCGGGGGCAGCATCTTGTAATAGAAGGTAGATGAGCCAAGGGCGATGGCGTCAGCGGATTTCAGCTCTTCTATTTTTGCTTCGTGAAAATTCATGGCATGGGCATCGACATTTCTTGATCTTGCGCCTTCAACGATGGCATCAGCCATCGCTTTGGTGTTTCCTGATGTACTGAGGTACACGACTATTATTTTTGGCATATTTTCCCTCTGAGACAGAAATTTCCGGAACTAACCCGTCTCATCAATTACGTTAAGGGTGATTTTATTTAAGCCTTTCGTTCATGCGGGTTTTGAAAGCCGTGCCGTCATCACCGCAAAGAACGTTAAGAACGCAAAGCCTGGCAGCAATGTTCTTTGCGGACTCTGTGCACTTTGCTTGATTTCTCTTTTAATTTTCATTATTTATTAGATAGAAAAGAATATATTTAATGAAACATAATTAATCAGTAGGAATTTGGCGAAATTAAGTTTTCGGGAAAAACGGTGTAAAGAAACGGGGAACAACTCAGAATGGATATAAAAAAGGAGATCCTGAAGGTCGCTTCAATAATTATCGGAGTAGCCCTGGGAGGGTTTTTGCTTGACCTGGCAATAAATGACAATCAGGGATATGAGAATACCATTGAACTGTTAGCCGAGGCATTTTCTATATACGTAGCTTTTTCAATCTTCGGGATGACATGGGATTCATACGGTAAAAGCAAAAATAACCATTCTCTTTTCATGGGCGCAGCATTCCTTGTTATCGGCTTTATTGACCTGTTACATGTGCTATCTTATGTTTTCATGCCTGATTTCATCACGCCGAACGTCGCGGGAAAATCTGACATTTTCTGGAACTTTGCCAGAATTATCTCTGCGCCGTTATTTCTTGCAAGCGCTTACATCTATAATGACACTCTCCCTGCATGGATAAACAAAACGGTTCTTTCCATTTGCGCCATCGTGATAACTGCGACATCATTTATAGCCGGGGTCTTTTTTCAAAGCTATTTCATGGCATATTATACCGGGGAACATTCCGCTTTCAGGCTTATCCAGGTACTTATAACGGCAATAATTATCTTGTACGCAGCCTATCTTTACACGCAAAGGAAAGCGGAAAAGAACACGGAAAATTATTTAATATACGGTTTTATTATCGTGGTTTTCAGCGACCTGATATATTTCTATTATGAGGTGCCCGCTCATTTACTTAAAATTGCAGGGTTCTATTTCATTTATCTTTCATTATATAAATTCTCAGTAGAATTACCCTATGATCTGCTTGCTTTTGCCGAAGAAAAACTCCGCAATGCTGCCGAGGAAAAATACCGCAACCTGTTCGACAACGCCAACGATGCGATAATAATACACGATACCAACGGAATTGTAACATCGTGGAACCATGCGGCTGAAAAAATTTTCGGGTGGACTGCGGAGGAAATAACAGGCAAGAAACTCGCACCGATGATAATTCCTGAAGAATATCGGGCAGGTATGGAAACGATCATGCGCAAACTCGAAAGCGGGGGATCTTCATATTTTGAGCCTGAATTCCTGCGCAAGGATGGGACCAGAATAAATACAAGCCTGACTGTATCTTATCTAAAGGATGCAGACCGGAATGTTATCGGGATTTCATGTATAATCAGGGATATCACAGAGCACAAAAAAGCAGAAGAATTGCGACTTGAGAACGAGCGTCTCGTTCTGGCGAACATCGCAAAGTCTGAGTTCCTGGATACTATGAGCCACGAACTCCGCACTCCCCTTAATTCAGTCATCGGTTTTGCCATGTTGTTGAAGCAAAAAGTAGCAGGGAACCTGAACGTGAAACAGGAAAAATACGTGGATAATATCCTTGCAGGCGGCATGCACCAGCTCAATCTTGTTGATATGATCCTTGATGTGACAAGCCTCGAAGCAGGAAAGCTTGAATTGAATATAAAAAAGATATCTGTGCCCGATACCATACAACAGGTTTTAAATCTCATAATGGAACAGGCTGCACAGCTTAATGTAACAGTCAAGAACGAGATCGACCCCGCGCTTGATTATATTTATGCCGACGAAAAGATGTTCAGGCATATCCTTTTCAACCTGCTTGATAATGCCGTGAAATTCAGCAAGCCGGAAGGGGGGATTGTTACCATAACCTGCAGGAAAGCAGATAACATGGCAAGGTTCTCGGTATCTGATACAGGCATAGGGATCAGGGAAGAGGATATGGATAAACTCTTCAGGACGTTCCAGCAGGTTGATACGGGATCGACCAGGAAATACGGAGGAACAGGGATCGGGCTTGCTATCGCGAAGCAGCTTGTGGAACTTCACGGCGGCACGATAACAGCAGAAAGCAGGGTCGGTGAAGGGAGCACGTTTACATTTACATTGCCTGTAGGGCAAAAACAAAGGGAGAAAAAATATGACAAAAGTGTTAGTGGTTGAGGATAGTCCCCTCAACGTAGATCTTGTGGTTGAGATGCTGAATTCGGTCGGTTTCATGACCGAAACAGCGGTAGATGGAGAAGAAGCTGTCATGAAAGCGGAAAAAGAAGTTTATGATCTTGTGATCATGGATATAGAACTTCCATGCATGGATGGGGTTGAGGCTGCAAAGATAATAAGAACCATACCGGGTTATGAAAAAACGGATATCATCGCCTTAACAGCCTATGCAATGAAAGGCGACAGGGAGCGTTTTCTTGCTGAAGGGTTCGATGAATATGTTTCAAAGCCGGTAAATGTTGATGATTTCATAGAATTAATGAAAAAATACAGGAGGTAATTATGGAATTAAGAAGTGTATTAAAACCGCTGGATATCAAAGGTACAAGGTTGCGGAATCGTATAGTTTTCCCTGCGTTCCAGGCAAATTACGCAACAAGAGACGGATTTGTAACTGAAAGAATTACGCGCTTGTACGAAAAACTGGCGCAGGGGGGAAACGGTATGATAATAGTCGGGCGCATCGCGGTCTCTGACGATGGGGCGCCGAATACGAATCCTTTGAGACTGAACAGTGATGAACATATACCCGGGCTGAATGAATTGTTCTCGATAATTAAAAAAAGAGGAGCTGCCCCCGCAGTCCAGTTAATGCATGCGGGAAGACAAACAGTTTCGGCTATGACAGGGCATCCTGTTGTGGCTGCCTCCGCAATACCATGCCCAGTTTTAAAAGAGATGCCGATTGAACTTGATACCGAAGGGATAAAAAGGATACAGGACGATTTTACATCTGCGGCAGGGAGGGCTAAAAAAGCAGGGGCTGAATTGATCGAACTCCATGGCGCTTTCGGTTATCTGATTGGCGGATTCCTTTCACCGTATTCCAACAAACGAGATGACGAATACGGGAACGATAAATCGCTTTTCTTTACCGAGATAATTGAGAAAGTCAGGCGAAAAACAGGGGACATCCCCATATCATGCCGCATCAGCGGAGATGAATTCGTTGATGGGGGGCTTAAGTTTGAGGATATGCGACAGGTCTCGCAAAAGCTCGTTGAAGCTGGAGCAGATGTCATAAGTGTTTCGGCAGGCACTTATGCAAGTATGGAACACATGGCTCCCACGATATCAATGGGTATCGGGCTTCATGTATATCTGGCAAAAGGGATACGCGATTCAGTGGATGTCCCGGTCATATGTTCTGACAATATAAGAACCATCGAAAATGCCAATGAGATAGTATCGGAAAATAAAGCCGACCTTGTTGCGATATGCAGACCACAGGTGGCTGACCATTTCTTTGTAAAGAAATCGATCAGGGGAGAACCGGTCGTTGAATGTCTTGACTGCGGCAGTTGTTTATACTTTTTAAAAGGTGAAACTTCAGTATCATGCCCCCAAAATCCTGAGATTTAGACATGACAAAGAAAAATGAAATTTCCTGAGTGAAGTATGATCTCTGTTCCTGACCTTCGCCCGATTAGATCATGGTCATACATAGCACAGGTCGGGATATATGCGGCAGTTTACTTTGCTGTCGCTGAACTTTCCCTGGCTCTCACGGGTCAGGAGAGATCAGTCTGGCATCCTGCCGGATTTGCGCTTGCTCTTATCCTGTCATCAGGTTATCGCATGTGGCCCGCGATAGCCCTTGGAACGTTCTTTACGGGGGAAGGTTTGCCCGTTCCTATCGCATTGGGAACGGCAGCAGGAACCGCAGTCGGAGGGCTTGCAGGAGCCTATCTGCTTAACAGGATCGGATTCCGGAAATCCCTTGAACGGCTGAAAGATGTTCTATTACTTGTGATCCTGGGCGGGCTGGTCAGTGCCACAATAAGCCCTGCCTTTGAAACGATAAGTTTCTATCTTTCAGGAATTATTCAAGGGGGAGCCTCCGGTTCATTCTGGATGGCACGGTGGCTGGGGGATGTACTCGGTATTATCGTGGTTGTCCCGGTGCTATTGACCTTCAGTACGCGGAAAAATTTTAAAATGAAAACCATACGGGTCGCTGAGGTTACGGCATTGTTCGCGTCGCTTCTCCTTGTCAGCGGCATTGTTTTTAGTGGTTCCGTTGAAATTATCAGTTCTCCATATATCCTGTTCCCATTTTTGATATGGGCGGCGCTTCGGTTCGGTCAGAGGGGCGCATCCACTGCGATCATGATGGTGTCCGCCATAGCCATCTGGTTTACAGTTCGCGGGGAAGGTCCTTTCATACAGGGAACGCCTGCCGTGAGCCTGTTTTTATTGCAGGCATTTACCGGTGTAATGGCATTGACCATCCTGATCCTTGCATCAGTTATCATAGAGCGCAAAATGTCTGAGAATGATTTAAGGGACAGCGAAGAACGAAACCGGCGCCTTGTGAATTTTTCTCCTTACGGGATCGCTATCCACAGCGGGGGAAAATTAGTGTTCATGAATCCGGCAGGAGCGAATATCCTTGGTTCGTCAAATCCGGATGACTTTATCGGGAAAAATGTATTGGACATCATACACCCCGACTATCATGAAATAGTCAGGGAACGGATCCACATTCAGGAATTGGGAAATGAGGCGCCGCCGTTGGAAGAGGTTTTCGTCAGGTCAGACGGCACTTCTGTTGATGTGGAAATATCGTCAATTCCTTTTATTTATGAAGGTAAACCTGCGATGTACGGTGTTTTCAGGG
>CABMHZ010000025.1 GCA_902386115.1 uncultured archaeon
ATATTATTCTTTTCCGACCCCTGAAGCGCTCGCGCAGGTCGAACTTTGCGACATGGCTTCGTGCAGGATGGGCTTCCGGGCGCCAAATGTCAAAAGCACCGCAGCAATGATTGCGCACGGGGAATTCGACCTGTACGGGGTAAAAGACCTCTCTTATGAAGAAGGACGCGCGGAACTTGTGAAATTAAGAGGCGTAGGGAACAAGATCGCTGACTGCGTTCTGCTTTTTGCTTTCGGGAAGCTTGATGCGTTCCCCGTGGATACGCATATCGAACAGATAATGGAGAGGTTTTATTCTGAGAATTTTAAGGATGCAAAAAAGAGTAAAAAGCGGGATGAAATAGCTGATTTTGCGCGGCGGTATTTCGGGAGGTACTGCGGGTATGCACAGGAGTACCTGTATCTGGAGGATCTGGGGGATTTATGACAATCATTAAATCATCTCTTTCTGACAGCAACCGCTGCCAGCATGGCAAATATCATTAATATCCACTCAAATCCCGGCGCTTTCGTAACACCCGGATGTTCTTCTTTGCCCGGCGTTTCATTCACAACAGCAGGATCCGCATCCGTGCCTTTTCCCCCCAGTTTTATCAACCAGAAGTCTGAGCCCTGATTTCCGCACGAATCATCCTTCACTCCTCCTACTATATAGCCGCTGTCCGATGCCTCAATTACCGAGGAAGGATTGTTCCCTTCGAACTTATCATGCCACTGTACGCTCCCATTAACATCGGTTTTAATAAGCCAGATGCTGGCGCCACTCCCATCAGCCAGGATTAGATAACCGCCGTCAGTTGTCTCCCGGGCATATTTTGCAGATCCGTAATCCTTTCCCTCATAGGTCTTCTGCCACAGGGTATTTCCGTTGCCATCGGTCTTCATTATCCATAAATCGATCAAGTTTCCTGTATCAGTTTCATATTTCCAGATATTCCCGGCGACAATATAACCTCCATCTTTTGTCTGCTGAACTGAGTATGCTATCGGGTTTGTACCTCCACTGTAAGTCTTCAACAACGTCTCATTTCCGTTTTGATCCACTTTCAGGAGCCATGCATTTGTGGTCATGAGACTTGGCATATATGAAGTTCCAGCAACAATATAGCCGCCGTCATTGGATTCAATGACAGAGTAACCCTCACTGCTGCCGCTTATATCCCGGGTCTTTTCCCATAATTTGTTCCCGTCCTTATCGGTCTTCGCAAGCAGGACACCGAATCTTGAATCACCCATTCCTTCTGCCAGATCAATGATACCTGCCAAAACGAAGCTGCCGTTTGAATCCTCAATTACGGAAAATGCGTCGTTGTATGAGAAAACATCGATACTGCCCGGCCTTCCGAACGTCCTGTTCCATTGCTCTTTCCCGAACCTGTCTGTCTTTACAAGCCAGATTTTCTGCGAAAACCCACTGTGCAGGTTTATTGAGCCTGCGAAAACATAGCCTCCATCTGAGGTTTGCGCTACCGATTTTGCATCTGTCTGACCATCAATAACGGCGTATGTCCTGTTCCACTCTTCATTTCCTTCAGGATTTACCTTTACAATGAAAGCGGCAATTCCGTATAGAAATGTGGTATCTCCTGCCATGATATAGCCTCCATCTGAGGTCTGGCTGACGCTTCTTTCACCGTCAGAGAATTTTCCTCCGTAAGTCCTGTTCCATCGTTCATTGGGCGGCGCGGATTTCTGGATTTCAAGCTCCTTAGTTATGGAGCCTATGAGGGAATTATCCTTATCCATCAAATTCACGCTGACATTGAAGCTTCCTTCCGAAGCATAGGAATGAATGATTTTCTTGCCTTTCGTTATTGTCATATTCCCATCCCCGAAATCCCATCTATACCCTGCGATATTCCCATCTGGGTCATAGCTGAATGAAGTATCAAATGTTACCGGCTTGCCTCTCGCCGGAAATTCAGGTGTGGAAGAGACAAACGGATAGGCACCTCTTTTTAATTTAACCAGCCATATATCTGTGTCGTTATATCCCGCTGCGATAAGTCCTCCATCTGAGGATTGTTTGAGAGAAGCTATCCCGCTTTTTTCAAAATTTGCCAGCCACTGTATATTTCCTTCTGAATCTATTTTCATCAGGCTGTCCTTTCCCGAGGCAAGATATCCCCCATCAGGTGTCACCTGGAATTTTCTATAATCTGATCGGCTGAAACTTTTCCTCCATAGTTCCTTCCCGGATTTATCGAATTTTCCTATCCACGATCTGCAGCCATTTGAACCTGCGAATATATAATTTCCATCCGGTGTCTCATGAATTGAGTTTATGACGTCATACCTGTATTCCTCAAACCTCTTTTTCCACTGAACATTTCCTTCAGGATCGGTTTTCAGGATCCATAGATCAAAGAATCCCCAGCCGCAGCATGATTCGTTCTTTCCTGCAATGATATAACCGCCGTCTGCCGTCTGCCTGATCACATCTATCCTGAAACGTTCAAATCCCTGGATCGTCTTTTTCCATATTTCTTTGCCGTCGGATGTTATCCTTGAAAGCAGGAAATCAGAGAAATTAGTGTCATTTTCTCCCGCTATTACAATTCCGCTATCAGATGTCTCGTTAAATTGAATTGCCCCGGACGCTTCCAGCGTCATATTCCAGAGTTCGTTCCCTTCGGCGTCAGTCCTTATAAGCATGAAATTCTGGCGCCCGTCGAAATCCTTCCGATAGTTCCCTGAAATAACATAGCCGCCGTCTCGTGTTTCTACTACAGAGACAGCTTCGTTATAACCCGGTCCTCCGAAAGTCCGGTTCCACACTTCATTTCCTTTCTGATCGGTCTTTACGAGCAATATCATCTGCAATGACCCTGAGAGTTTATTAGAGGCAAAGATATAGCCGCCATCAGAGGTAAGGCTAAAATCCCTTATCCAGCCCGCACCTTTATAGGTCATGTTCCATTCTTCTTCAGGCGCGCCGCTACAGGATGAGAGGGCGGCAACGTACAAAATAAAAAATACAAGAGCTACCAATAGATACCGATTTTTCATGATCACCATTCCCTTTGGGGAAGCTTCTCTGGGATTACTATCTTATTAAAGTTTCCATCCACCCTTCGTCTTCTTCATCACTGCGCCTGCTCATTATCTCCTTAATTGAGACTCCCTAATTAAGCAATATCCTATGTTATCAAATGCCTAAAACATCCGCAGGAGACACAATATCCACATGTTTTTTTAGCCCACGGCTCTTGAGCATCTTATCATCTGTGGTCACAAGCGGAATATCGAGTATTTTTGCACATGCCACATGCATAAGGTCACTTTCTGAGATTCTGCTATCAGCTTCCCTGAGTTTTGAATATACCATCATATCATTTTTTGAAGGAACAAAATTTTCAAGCTTTGTAGAGATTAGCATGTCTGTGACGGCATGAAGGATTTCGGATTTTATTTTTGGTTTAATATTATCAGAATACAGAATCGAATTAATCATTTCACCAGTTACAAATGTGGAAATATATCCCGTGAAAACGCCGTTCTTTATACGACTTATGAAGCTTTTACATGATCTCGTATTTTCATCCTGAATCACTGTTCCAAGAAAAATACAGCTATCTATATAAAAACTACTTTTTGGCATGTTTAGCAGGTCTTCTATGCAGTATATCTAAAGCATTTTTTCCAGGAAAAGCCTCCTCAAAGAGCTTCTGATATCTCTTGAGCCTTTCAGGGTCATCCCAGAGTCCGCCAAACTTATGTTCTTCGCACATACCTATTTTACCTACTAATTTATTGAATTGACGTCTTGTTACTTAATTATTTGCTTGCTTACATTCAATGTTAAACGCCTCTATTCCGCAAGCTTCCCCACCAGCACTTCCCTCACCGTTCTCGCATCCGCGCCGCCCTTCGTCTTCTTCATCACCGCGCCGACAAGCGAGTTGAGCGCCTTTATTAGTGTCCTCTTTTATTCTGGTAAATCTCGAAGATTTAAGTTTTCAATCTCATTGTTTAATCGATTAAGTCTGTCCTCAATCGACAAACCGTTGTTTCTTTCGGGATTATAATCTGTTGTAATCACTTCATGCGAGTAATTAGTGTCGTCTCTTATTATTTCAGCTATCCGCCTCATCATGCTATCAATTATTACATTTCCATTCGACCAAAGAACTATATCTGCCTCGTAATTAAATGGGACATTGTCACTAAAGGCAGGCCTTGTAATATTACTACTTCCAATAATTCCAAGAATCGGATTAGCGTTATTTTTTAAAATAAATATTTTGGCATGCCATTTTAAATTCAGTACTTCGCTAAAAAATCTTTCAAAATCTCTCATCTCAAACACTCCACAGCAATTCTCATTTTCAACTTCCTTCTGACCCATTCTTCAATAAGTAGTAAAAACCCATCAAATCTAAACAGATCTTCCTTAACAATTTGAGGTCCCCTCTGAACAATTGTAAAACGCTTTTTCTGTAAGCATAGCCATATATTTTTCAGCAGAAAAGAAATCAAAGCATAGAAATATCTGATTATTACATTTTTCGTTGAAGTATTTGGTTTCACTTGATTTCTTATCCTGTAAGAAGATTCAATGGCGAACCTTCTCCGATAAACCGTGCTTACTTTTCTTGGATTCCAATTAATTCCATAAACAACAAAACCAAGGTTCTCACGTCCGTTCTTGCCTCTTTTCCCTTTCAAATATTTTACATCAATCGCAATATCGAGAAGAATCTCTTTTTCCGAGTTCTTCATAAAATACGTATCGAATCGATTTCGATTGCCAGTTAAAATCTTTTTTATTCTATCTCCTTTCTTAACTACGGGAGTTATATGCGGAATATTGAGATTCTTCAAAAATTCAAACACATCGATAGAATAAAAT
>CABMHZ010000026.1 GCA_902386115.1 uncultured archaeon
ACGGAGAACTGAAATTTTAAATTCTCGTGAGAATTTTTTCCTTGATTTCATGTTTGCACCTTATCTGTTTTCTTTTGTTAAGAATGTTGCTTAACTACTTGTCCAGATTTTGGGGTGCAGTCCAGAAAGATTAACATAATAAACGTTCAAGAGAGACTGATAGGATAAGCATGAACAAAAAAATGGTTTTCGTAGGGCTTCTTGGTGCCGTATTTCTCATGACAGGGCTGTACTTCAGGTTCACAGACCCTGGCAGTACCGTGGTATCTTTTGAATACTTCGGCATCGGGACATGGGTAGCAGGGATTGTATTTTTCGCGCTTTACCCGAAGAATAAAGAGATAATATCATTCCTCCTGGGGCTGATAATGCTGCATGCAGGGGTTTTACTTATATTGAAATACCAGTTTTCAAATCCAAAATTCCTCGGCTTACTGGTCTTCACCTCCGGGATAGTCATTGTTTTAAGTTCCGGTCTTTCTGATTATATAAAGAACAGGAAAAACAAATAAAAGGTTCAGAATTTCTTATCCTCATTTATTACTTTAAGCAGTTCCAGTACGGAATACCCTGCCCTTGTGATCCCCATACTGCGGTTATCAGTATCCGTCCCAACAAGGTAGAGATTCGCGACCGGTGAACGCGGTCCTGCAATAAACCCGTTAATCGTGACAGCCGCCTTCTCAGGTATCGTAACCTGGTAATGCGTCATCTCTATCTTGTTCTCTATTCCGGGAACAGCCTTGAATATAATCTCAAGCGCACGCTTCTTTTCGCTTTCTATGTTCTTCTTTTCATCAATAACAAATGTGAACCCGACTAACTGCTTGCCTTTTGGCGCAATACAGGGATCATAATTACTTATCGGCATAGCCCAGTAAGCGCCGGTCCTGAACCATACCTCTGAGCCCATATAATCAAACTCATTCATTTTCTCACTCAAGCCCAGCCATATCGTAAGGCTCAAAGTATGTTCGATCCGTGCTATTTTCTCTTTAAAATCCGATGGCAGCGGGACAAGAGATGGAAGGCTTTTTACAAAACCCGAATACACAACTGCATCCGCTTTATAAGAATCAGTCCCGGTTTCAACTCCGGTCGCCTTCCCGTCAATAGTGAGTATCTCACTCACGCGTTCACCGGTCTTAATACTGACATTCGCAGGCATCGAATATAGAACCGAATTCAGGAATGATTTAAGCCCTCCGCGCGGATATGCCTGGGCGTACGCTACCCTGTTAGTAGCCAGCCTGCCCAGTGTGGAAAGACGCGCAGTAAGCTGGTATTTCGACAGCATACCTGTGACTGCGGATGCATACGAATTACCATTTGCCGCGGTTTCATCTTTAAAAATATCCTCTGAAACGCTGTCCCTCACAAAACTGCTGCCGAAGAGAACACGGTTGACAGAAGTTTCTTTCATGGATTTCCCCGAAAGGAACGGGGCGATGGCATCAACAAAATTCAGAGTATCCTTCGACAGCCCTTTCGGCAGGAAATCGTAAACCGACTGGTTGCCATCCAGCATCCCGAAAGCGTTTAGCGTGAGCGCCTTTGTGAGTGATTGTGATAGCAACAGCCTGTCCTTCCTGGGAAGAACATCAAATGTGACAAAATCCTGGATATTTGATGGTATTTTTGTAAGCCCTTTCTCTGTCCTGACATAGTAAGTCCCGTAATCCAGGAAAACCGGAATATATGTGAAATATTCATCCATCAAACGCCGCAGCGGTCCCTCCCTCAGATGCGTTATGGCATGCGGACCTGTGTCTACCTGGAAGCCATCAACATTGTAGCTGTTGCAGTTGCCTCCTACCGTGCTGTTCTTTTCAAGAACGAGAACGTTTTTCCCGTGTTTTGAAAGCGTAAGCGCGGACAAAAGACCGCTTATGCCTCCTCCGATAACAATAATGTCGTAATCAGTCATGAACACCTAATCTTATGCCTAAACAAGAAAAATCTTACTGTGGAATTCTCTTGCATGTCTTCGGATCTTGCGCGACAGCGACCTTGCAGAATGGATCATCATGATATGCAGTGGAATGACCCTGCCACCGGAAACGGTTTTACCTTTCCTGATAGATTCAAGCACCGCGCTTTCAGTTCGCCGTGCGTCTATATCTGTAAACCCGATGCCAATGGTCGATAGTAAATGGGAGTCGCTTCCTCCTACTTCGGGTTTTCCGAGCGATACAGCAAGATTTTTTGCGGTTTCGTTCTCCCCGAATACGCATCTTGAATTAAATGTCTCAATGGCGTCAGCATCCTTCGCTGCAAATCCGATGCCCTCTTTCTTGAAGGGATGGGGGGCGATTGCCACACCGCCTTTTTGCCGGGCGATCATTATGGTCTCTGATGCCGGAAGTCCTGCCGGGATATTCTCTCTTACACCGAGAACGATAAGATGCCCGTCTGATGTCGATATCTCAATACCCGGAAGCACAAGCAGGGGAAGGTTCATTTCTTGCGCGCGCCGTATCGCGCCCAGGCTTCCCTCGACTGTATTGTGGTCACATATCGCTATCCCGTCAAGCCCATTCCTGACCGCGCGCTTCAGGATATCATCTACGGCAAGATTGCTGTCAGAGGAATGATTTGAATGGATGTGCAGGTCAAAACGCATATGCATAGATTTTCCGGGATAGTATAAAATATGAGTCCTGCATTCTCTGGGATATAATATCATTCCTCCTGACTCTGGCATTTTCATCTTTTAGGTAAATAATATATATATTTACCACCTACTGAGCGGAACAATCACAGGAGGAAATTATGGAACCATTATTGTATTCAGCCCCGCTTGCGGGTATTATCGGACTTGTTTTTGCCGTATATCTTGTTTCGTACATAATGAAACTTGATGCAGGCACAGAAAAGATGAAAGCCATTGCCTCTGCCATACAGGAAGGAGCAATGGCATACCTGAACAGGCAGTATAAGACCGTTGCATTTATCGCAGTTGTACTTGCGATAATTATCGGGGTCGCCATCAATATAGAAACCGCAATCGGGTTCGTTCTCGGCGCTTTAATGTCAGCCGCAGCCGGATATCTCGGGATGAACATCTCGGTGCGAAGCAATGTGCGCTGCGCCAATGCAGCAAAAGATGGAATGAAGAAAGCCCTTGATGTTGCGTTCAAGGGAGGCGCAGTCACCGGGATATCGGTCGCAAGTCTTGCTCTCCTTGGAGTAAGCGGATTATTCATCATATTCGGCGGGGACAAAACAGCAGTTGAAAAGGTTATCGGCTTCGGTTTCGGGGCATCGCTAATAAGTCTTTTCGCAAGGATTGGCGGCGGCATATTTACAAAAGCGGCAGACGTGGGAACAGACCTTGTGGGAAAGGTGGAAGCAGGTATCCCGGAAGACGACCCGCGAAACCCCGGTGTTATTGCCGACAACGTGGGTGATAACGTGGGCGACTGCGCAGGCATGGCGGCTGACCTCTTTGAGACGTATGCTGTCACGGCGCTTGGCGCTATGCTGATCGGTGTGACTGTAATGG
>CABMHZ010000027.1 GCA_902386115.1 uncultured archaeon
CCGACCTGATGTTTTCGTCCTCTTCGATCAGTTTTTCCACTTTCTGCCTGGCGCTTTTCAGAATGGCGTTGCATTCCCTGGAGAGGGTTATACCCTGCTCGAAAAGTTCAAGGCTCTCATCAAGTGAAAGCTGCCCTTTCTCAAGTTTCTCAACTATTGTCTCAAGTTCCGAAAGCCTGTCTTCAAAGCTCATTTCCATTTGTATTCCTCTTTGTCATTTACATCACATTTGATCTTTCCATCATTCACAAGTATCTGTATATTATCGTTCTTTTCCACGTCGCTGATGCTGCGTACCGGCGTCTTCCCGGGAAGTTTTATTGTTATGCTGTAACCGCGTGAAAGAGTCCTGAGCGGGCTTACGGCATCAAGTTTACCGGTGCATTCCCTGAACGCAGACGTCCTTTTCTCAAGCATTCTTTCAATACTGCGCATCTTCCTCAACGTCATATCGTCGATATATTGCACATAATTTTCAAGTTTTTCCCGGAATAAATGCGGGTCAGCGCACTTTCCGAGTTCTGCTACTTGAATAGACCTGTCGCTGATATCACGCCGCTGCCTTTCAATCAATATTTCCCTGAACCTCTTTACCATATTGAACAGTTCCTGTCTGTCAGGAACAGCCATCTCGGCAGCAGCAGATGGTGTTGGGGCGCGTACGTCTGCCACAAAATCAGCGATGGTATAATCGGTCTCATGCCCTACTGCAGATATGACAGGGAGCTTTGAACAAAAAATCGCCCGAGCCACAGCCTCTTCATTGAAAGACCACAGGTCTTCCAGCGAGCCGCCTCCCCTTCCAAGGATAATGAGGTCAACGTTCGTCCTGTTGAGCAGTCCGATAGAATGAACGATGCTGCTGGCGGCGTATTCTCCCTGGACTATCGTTGGGACGAACAATATGCTCACAGGGTACCTTCTTTTCAGGACTGTCAGTATATCGTGAAGCACAGCACCGGTTTCCGAAGTGGCGATCCCGATCTTTTTCGGGAACCGCGGCAGCGCTTTTTTATGTTCGGGTGAGAACAATCCCTCAAGAGCCAGGTTATTCTTTAACTGCTCATAAGCCTTGTAGAGTTCCCCGATACCGTCTGGTCGTATCGCCCTTACCCTTAACTGGTACTGACCTCTCTGCTCATATACGTCCAGGTCTCCCAGAACAAGAACTTTCATACCGTGTTCAGGTTCGAACCTGAGATTCTCTCCGTGCCATTTGAACATTACACATTGCAGGGAGCTGTTTTTATCTTTCAGGGTAAAATACCTGTGACCTGACGTATGATTTTTGAAATTAGATATCTCCCCCCGTATCCAGACGTCATTGAACTGTCCTCCCGTAAGTATCCCTTTTACAGCCATGGTGAACTCAAATACGGTGTAGATACCTTTTTCTTCAAAAAACATATTTGTTAGATAGCTCTCTACAGGTATCTGCTTTACTATAGCGGCGTGAAACTAATCATGTTTGATCTAAATAGAAACGGTATTAATAATTTTACTCTTCAATATAGTAGAGATAATGGAAATAGCAATAGATTTAGGAGTTGAGAAATATCGATAGGAATTATTAAAAACACTAATGAAATTGACATTAGAGAAACAGTTGATGAATTACTTAATGGGATTTTCAATGCTTTTGAAGTCGAAACATTGGTCTCCCCCCGCCCGCGCGCTGGCGGGGCGGGGGTGCGGCTGCATAGGATTTTCGGAGGCGCCGCAGATCTATGATTTTTGAAATATAATTCTATGCTTTGCGATCTTTGCGTCCTTTACGGTGGATTCACCGGCAGCAAACGGATTTCATATATATCCTTGTAATTAAGCAATACCTGTACTCTAAAATCCTGAATAGTCAATCGAAAAGTATTTTTACATTGAGGCGTATTGAAGGGCTGCTATTATTTTAGGATAGCTTTTATAACATTATCAGTATCATTTAAATCATGGATGTGAAATAGATTGGTAGAAGACATAAAAATGCCGACAAGTATTTCTTTCCGGCTCAGCGAATATACAAGAGTCCTTAAACTGACAAGGAAACCCTCACGAGAGGAATTTACCGTTATCGCAAAAGTGGCAGGAGCGGGCATACTGCTTATAGGGTTTATAGGCTTTATCATATATTTATTAATAACAGTAATACCGGGCTGGTTCTAATGAACGAGGAGGATTCAGCCATCTATGTGGTCAAAACGACCGCAAACCAGGAAAGGGCGGTGGCGAACCTTATCGAAAAGGTTGCAAAGAAGGAACATTTCGATATCAGGGCGATACTTGCGCCTGATGAACTGAAAGGATACATTCTTATCGAGGCAGGGGCGCCCGAGATCGTGGAGCAGGTAATCCAGACACTGCCGCATGCCCGCACAATGGTAAAGGGAAAATCAAGCTTTAAAGAAATAGAGCATTTCCTGACGCCCAAGCTTACAGTGACCGGCATTACCGAAGGCAGCATCGTGGAGCTTATTTCAGGCCCGTTCAAGGGAGAAAAGGCAAGGGTTAAGCGTATTGATGAAGCTCATGAAGAGATCACTGTGGAACTGTTCGAAGCGATGGTACCCATCCCTGTAACAGTCCGCGGCGATAATGTTAGAATATTAAAGAGAGAAGAGATAGAGAAATAGAGGTAAGACCCCGTATTTAAATACGGGGTATTCAGGAGAGATAAAAAATGGCAAGCGTTTTAGAAGCATTAGTTGCAGGCGGCGCGGCTACCCCGGGACCACCACTTGGTCCTTCACTTGGTCCGCTCGGCGTGAACGTAAAGGCAGTCATAGATGAGATCAATAAACAGACGGCAGCATTCAAGGGAATGCAGGTGCCTGTCAAGATAACAGTGGATGACAAGAAGCAGTTCACCATAAAGGTCGGAACACCACCCACATCAGCTCTCATAAAGAAAGAGCTGGGAGTTGAGACCGGTTCAGGGACACCGAACACAAAGACAGTAGGCAACCTCACGGTAAAGCAGGCTGTCAAGATAGCTCAAATGAAGAAGAGCGACACACTTTCAAAAACCCTCAAAGGAGCTGTGAAAGAAGTCGTCGGTACATGCCTGCCTCTTGGCGTGACATTCGAGGGTCTTTCCCCAAAGGAAGCCATCGCGGCTATCAACAGCGGAAAGTTCGATACTGATCTGAACGCGCAGTTATAAGGATATTATCGCACGTATGTCAATGGCGTACGTGGATTCTTTTTTTTTAGAATTTCATTGGATCAGTCCGGGTTATTAGGTTTTTTCGAAACCGGGGATAAACCTTCAATATCACTCTCCTTCGACATCGCAGCTCGCCCCATCCCCACATCTGTGACCACATAGGCGTGACCCTGCGATCGTCGCCCTTTAACGAGGTCTCCCTGTATCGTTTGTGATAATGAATCCTGTTTCACATAAAATCTTTACAAAATAATAATGTCTTTTTATCGGCATTTAGCTTTTAATAAACAATTAAAACTAAAATAAATCTGTTTTGAACCTTTAAAAACAAAAAAACTCCTGTAAACTGTAGAATTATTTATATTTAATGCGGTGCTCATGTAAATTGAGAAGTCGGAATCCCTCTATACTCTGCTATGGAAAATTCCGATGAAGAGTTCCTGCCCCGTACATGGTGACGGGAAGCGGAATAAATCCAATTAAAAAAAGGAGTGTAAAAAAACATGAGACCAATAACGACGTATATGCTGCTCTTATTAACAGCGGTCGGACTATTTGCCGCACCTCAGGATGTCATATTAGATGCTATAATACCTGCACTGCCGTACGTGCCATTATTATTCATGGGCTTATGGCTGGCGGTCGTTGTCAAAACCCTTTCGAGCCCTGATTAAGAATAGATGTCTCAGCAGGGGTACAAAATGAGACTGAAGGGCGTAAGATTGTATATTGGTTCTCCTCAGAGAAATTCAATATGTCTCCTGTTGACGGGAAATTTGATTCCCAGGTGGAAGAGGAGAAATAAATACTTCAAATTTATACCCGGGTAAACATAATATTTACATAGAAGCTATGGAGCGGAATAATCAATGGGGAACTCCTGTCTCAGTTGAGATCAAAATCTTGTTTTAGGTGTCTGCTGCGCGGATGGCACTCCTGCTTGTTGTTTTAGGTACAATATTTAACTTAACATTTTCACGTTAACCAGGTTTCAGGCGGTAGCTAAACAAGAACTGCCTGAATTCTTTCTTTTATTTCTTCTAAGTTCAGATTATTTATATCTATCTTATTAAATAGTATCTGTGAGTTTATCCTGATAATTTCTTGATTTCTCTTATCATTCAGAATTTCGGCACAACTGTGAACATCTTCAGCATCCTGTATGCCATTTATGATTTCAAGTATGCCTTTTTCTTTTTTGATGATAGGAATTTCCTGATAGTCCACTGGATGACTTTCAGGTTTCCAAACATTAGGAGTCCGCCCAGAAATGGATTCCATATTTATTTTGAAAAGCAATATCAATTCTTCTTCTTTTGATGTGATCAGGGTCGCATAATCATACCCGAACGATTCTTTCGATACTTTTTGGTGGCTCGCTCCAAGGTTCATAAAGAGAGCCGAACCTCCTTTGGCTGTTTCCCCGGTGGCATTTGCCAGTAAAATGACCTTAAGAACATTGTTCGGGTTATTAAATTCAGAATCTGCAAGCCTGTAAAATCGTTTCATTTCAGAATTGAATTGCGGAACAAGAGCCAGATTGACATTCTGTAAGATCCTGCTTCTGATGTCAGGGCTTAGAAAATCCGAACATATGAGGATGCCCATATAGTAATCTCTGACTGAAAATATTCCCTGGAGCTCTCCATTATTGAATTTGACATCCGCATAACCTATTTCTTCACCCACAGAAGGATTGATTTTCTCTATGTGAAATATACTTCTATCAGGTACCAAAATCGGACATATGCTTTTCCTTACATCTTCCACATTAAATTTCCAATCAAATAGCTGTTCATAATGTTCCACGTTTTTACTTTCAATATAATGGGAACCAGCAATAATCATGATTTTTTCAGTATCAACATATTTCTTTAATTCTCCAATCATCTCAAATGGTATGGAGAGTTCCGGGAATACGATACAATCGACTTTTCCTTTGAGAAACTCGAGAATCTGAAAAATTTTGGTAGTGTAAGATTCATCCCAAATTATTTTCCATATTAATCCAGGATGCTCTAATTCATATTGGATTTGAACTGAAGCTATTCTAAGTATGGACCTTTTTTTCATATTACATTGCTCTTCTTTTAAGGAAAAACACTCGATTTCCGTCAATAAGTTCACAGAAATCTAACGTTTTCTTTCTTATGTGATGTGGATTTTCCAGAGATTCAAAGATGATATCTTCATGTAAATTTTCAGGTTCAAATGGTATGTTGAAATTCTTCTGTTTATCAATCATTTCCTCCCAGAGAACATCTCCTTTCACAATAATTCTAACAGTACCATTCATGCCTGAAATAGTACCCCAGAGTTGCCAATTCTGGAATTTTATTTCAACTATCATTGGATTTTTATAATATTCATCGATACTCTTTACAGCATAATTAAAATGTTCTTTTAAGCCTGAATGGTCCATATTGAGAATTATCTCATTAATTTCTTTGATCAGATCATCAATATCTTCACCCTTGTGAACTTTTTCTATTGCCTGTTCTATTTTAAGGAAACATGCTTTTGTAGCTTCACCCTTTGACATTTTTTGTCTCGTCCTGGATAGATACTGTTTCAGGGATCGTAAATCTCTTTCATTTGTTGTAAGTTCTCTTATTTTTATCAATGCATCATAAACGCAATAGCATGGAAAAGCTTCATCGCATGATGTCGCCTGTTTGAATTTATTAACAGCCTCAAACAACTTTTCCCGGTTAAAATTTTCATTTATTGAGTCGTTGACCAGTGCTCTTCCCTCATAATACAGGGCTGTATCAGACCATTTCTTTTTTTGTTCCTCCTCTGTTTCGATGTCAGCTAATCGGGAAGCCAGCTTTGCACATTCCCTGTAACCTGCAGCTCTTTTAGTAGCTGTCTTTTCCAGTTCAATTACCCTGGCGTTGTACTTTAGTTTAGATAAGAGACCCAATCTAAAAGCAAGGAAGGATTCATATTTTAATCCAATGTTGTTGAATTGTTCAGCTTTTTTATTAAGAATCCTATATGCTTCATCGAAATACTGCAAGGAATCTTTTCGTTCTTTTAAGTCCCCTATAATTATAATATTTTGACCAAGGGTTAAGGTTGTTCGAACCACTCCAGATATGTAATTTGTATTTTCGGGGTCGGTCTTGAGCAGCGCCTCACGCATTTCCAGCGCGCGCTCGTACCTTTCTTTTGCGTCATCCGGTCTGACCATATCACTTAGGCTTTACCTAAAAATAACATAGTAAATTATATCAAGTAGGCCATCATATATGGTGGCATGGGTACTAACAAGCCGTATACATGGTGGGTAAAAGCC
>CABMHZ010000028.1 GCA_902386115.1 uncultured archaeon
AACAGGTCGCTGCATATATTTATTTCCAGATTGCTGCGCTTATTTCTATCATCGCATTTGATAAAACCATCGCCATTGCAGCGATACTTATGCTCGCGCTCGGGGATACGGCGTCCGGGCTTGCAGGCGCATTGCTGAATGGGGGGAATGTCAGGTACTCAAGTCAAGAATTCAATTTCAAACCGTTCCCGATAATAGCAGTGATGTTCCTTGTATGCGTATTCATAGGCATCATGTTACTTCGCCTGCCTCTCGCTCCTGATATGAACAACGTTTCCCCGGGGGTTTACGTTGCAGGTGCGGTGGGCGCCACGCTGGGAGATGCTATTCCTCTCCGGATACAGGGAAGACCGATAGACGATAACCTGTTGATCCCTCTATTTTCCGGGGTTTTTATGACAATGGCAAGCCTTATTTAATTCTGAGATTAAGTCGCCTTATGGTAATGATTTAAAACTGCATGCAAATGGCATAAGTCTTAAATGATAGTAAATGATAATTTAATATAATGAAACATAGAAAAATCGATAAGACTGACGGATTAATCCGCAGAAGACCGAGAAATCCTGAAAAGGTAAAGATCTTTTGTGAAATGGCGGCTGAAGCTGTGGAAGAGGGCGTAATATTTGATGAAAATAACAGAATCGTGAGGATCCTGCCTTGGGAAGACGATTGAGCAGGAAATACGATTTTCTGGCTGACCTGTGCTCACATTTTCCGGACGATAAGAAGCCAGTTCTGGTCGGCGGTTCTGCTGTGGAACTGTACACAAGGGGTCGCGCCATGAGCCTTGACCTCGATCTGATAGGAGACATTTCCCTCATCGCCCCGATCCTGGAAAGTCAAAACTTTAAGCGTACCGGAAGGCATTTCCATAAGGGTTCGATATATATTGAGGTCCCGTCAGGTACTTTGCAGGGTGAAAGAAGTGTTGTTCTTGAATATAATGGCAAGAAAATTCGAGTGATAAGTGTTGAGGATTTGATAATAGACCGTTTATGCGGATGTAAGTTCTGGAAATCCGAGTACGATTGTGAACATGCCAGAATGCTTTTTGCGTCTTATAAGACCAAATTGGATATGGGATATCTTAATGACAGGGCAAAGAAAGAGGAAGTATCAGACCTCCTGAATTTTGAGTTTTAACACATGTATTAATTAAAACGATTTTTCATTAAAAATCAGTAGTCCGCATCTTCGTTAAAGCGAATGATTTATGTAGTTGCTCCCCTATGGAGAGCCATCAAACCGGAGCTTATTATTATAGCATAATCAGAGGAATGCAATGACAAGAGCTGAAATTTTATCTGAGATCAAAAAGGCTGAGGAAGAAGCAAAAGCTTCAGTTGCAAAAGCGATCGAGTCCAAGAATAAAAAAATTTCCGATGCCACGTCTCAATCCAGGGAGATAATCAGGAAGGCTGAGGAAGATGCGGCTAAAATCGCGGATGATGAAATAAGTGAAGCAAAGAAGCTCATAAAAGCGGATCGCGAGAAAATAGTTCAGAAGGGCGTTTCGGAAGCTCTTGAAATGAAAAACAAGGCAAAAAAAAATATTGATAAAGCCACACAATTTATTTTAACTGAATTTGAGAGGGCAGCAGATGCTTAAACCTACGCGAATGACAAAGGTCGTCATCGCTGGCACCAAGAGCGCTCTGGAAACGACCATTTCCATTCTTCATAAGTTGAATATCCTGCACATAACAGATTATGCTGAAGAAAGCGGAGATTTCAAGATCGGAAGACCTTTAAAACCTGCCTCGAAACTCTCAGAATACCTTCTATCTTTAAGGACCGTGGCGAACCAGCTTCATGTTGCTGAAAAAGAGCCGGATTCAAAGGTGAGCATAAAACAATTACCTTCCATGATCGATGAAAAGATCACCGCTCTCCATAAAGAGGTATCCACACGCACCGACGAATTGAGGAACCTGGAGTTCAAGATAAAAGAGAAAAAAGATCTCATTTCAGCGATCAAACCCTTCACAGGACTCCCGTTATCCCTGGAGATGTACCATCAGTACGAAACCCTGAAGGTTTATTCAGGATTTATTATTAATGATTTTGAACAGAAGCTCTCAGGAATCACTGGAAATTATGAGATGTTCACAGGTGAGTATGAGAAAAGAAAGATATTCGCTCTCTTTATCCCGAAGGTCTTTGAGGAACAGGTACAGAAGCTCTTACAGGAAGAGCATTCGTATGTTGAACTGAAAGTCCCGGATCTGACGGGAAATCCCCATGTTCTACTCGATGAAATCAGCAGGGATGTGTATGCTCTTGAAGAGAAAGAGGATTCCATTCGTACTGAACTCGATAATATCAGGAAAGAGTATTCCGAATTCATAATGGCTGCTGATGAATATCTTTCTGAGGAGACCCAAAAAGCTGAAGCTCCCCTGCGCTTTGCCACAAGCCAGAACGCTTTTATTATCGACGGCTGGGTGCCGACCCATAAATTCGCAGAATTGGAATCAGCGCTTGCGAAAAGTTCAGATGGTCTTGTGCAGTTGACACAACTGGATGAAGAAGTTAAAGAGGAAGAAATACCCATTGAGCTTGACAATCCAGGACTTGCAAAACCATTCGAGTTGCTTATCGAAACTTTTGCAACACCGAAATACTGTGAGATAGATCCGGCTGCAGTAATATTCATAACATTCCCACTGTTCTATGCAATTATGCTCGGGGACGTTGGATACGGCATTATTGTGGCTGCAATAGCAATTGTGATCAAAAACAAATTCAAGACAGGAGGACTTAATGCTCTTGCGCTGATATTGTTCATTTCTGCAATTTTATCAATTATATTAGGTTTCATATACGGCGAGTTTTTCGGCTTCCCGATATTTAACGTGGAGATAAACGGGACAATGGAGGCAGGTCTTCTGGGGGTAGCCGGTCCGGTCGTGGCGGGTCTGCCACTGCCTGTCCACAGGTTCGGAGAAGTGCAATTGCTTCTTCTGGTATGTCTTGCAATAGGGATGCTGCATGTATTCCTCGGTCTTGTCATAGGGTTCAGGAACATGCTGGTGGAACATGACCTGAAACATGCCATATACGCCAAGGGGAGCTGGATGATGATCCTTATCGGAGGGGTTGCTTTCATAGCAAGATTGATGCCTGCACTGATGGCGAAAACAGGTGTTCCATCCGGTGATATTATTTATTGGGGAGGCGCGGTCCTTGCCATAGCAGGAATTGCACTCCTGATAAAAGGGGAAGGAGCAATAAGCGTTTTAGAGATACCCACTCTTCTCAGTAATATACTCTCATACTCAAGGATACTCGCTATCGGTCTGTCTTCAGCAGGTATCGCCCTCGCCGTGAACACGCTTTCAATGGACCTTTTCATCAGACCTGAAGGTAAGTTTCTTGGAGGAGGCATCGTCCTTGCCCTTATCGGAG
>CABMHZ010000029.1 GCA_902386115.1 uncultured archaeon
ATATTTTCAGAATATTTTTGCTCACATAAATCACCTTGGTAATAAACTAATAACTTCTTTATGGGATTATTCTAAGAAATCTATGCCCGCCCTTTTTACTCCAACATACACCTTCTCTCCACCCCGCGCGCCCCTGCAACCTGCCGCACCCCGGTGCCGTCCTGCAAAAAAAAGAGCCGCCAATTTTGTGCTCTCCGTGGTTCTCTCTTTTAATTTATGGCGCCATATCACTATGGAACCCGGCGCCGCACCAGCGCGGAAAGCGAATCTGCGTTTTTTTTCATCAAAACCCAGCTCTTCTATCGCTACATGTTTTTTCCAGCGCCGGTCAAAGCGCGCCCATCCGGCTGCCCCAGCCCCGCGCCGCCTGATACTATACGACTTTCACAACAAATTCATCTGCATCTACAGGCAATATTTTTGCGAATTTTTTAGTAGCAAGCATCTTGGAAAGTTCTTTCGGGAATCTTATGAGGTAATTCCTCCCGTCCGAGGATATCTTGACTTCATAGCCCTTTATCTCTTCGGCATGCCTCAGTGCAAACTCCCGTTCCAACCGCGATGCAGTTTCAACGTCAAGCAGCTCTTTCCCGCATTTCGGGCATCTGTAGGCATTCACGTTCATTATCATTATATTGCCTCTCTTAACATCGAGCTTTGCAGGCTCCATTTTTATATGGCAGTCCGTGCAATATGCAGGGGCTTTGGAGTCCAGTTTAACTTCAAACGCCCCCTCTTCGCCTGTAAGGTCCTCAGGCTGGATATTCTCATAATCGATTTCTTTCTTTTTAGTCTTCATAATTATCCTCTCTTTCTTTTGTAAAGATCAATCTGCCAGTTTGATGAATTGTATGCGGTTTTTATCTCAGCAGTTCCAGTTTCATATTCAAAAAACAATGTCACATATCCTGCAGAACACAGTCCGATTGCCATATAGTTGTCTCCACCCACTTTTTCTATGTAATTGATCCCTTCCAGTACATTCTTTGCAATAATCGGGTCAAGCCCGTGTTTACATTTGATTTTTTCAGCGACTTCAGGTGACATAACTATTTTTTGTATTAGCATTTCAGCTCATACGTATGATTTTCGTACGAATAGATAAAAGTTTCGAAGAAGATTATTTCAAAACAGCATAAACTCATATGCCTCATATCTTCCAAGGAGTGTATCGAAATGTCCATCATCCCTCTCCCTACCCCAACTCTCCCATCTATATCCAACCCCCGCGCACCCTGCATACCCTCACTCCCAAGTGCCGTTCCTGCAAAAAAAAGAGCCTCCAACTCTGCGTTCTCTGTGGTTCCCTCTTTCAATTTATGGCGCCCTAACATCTCAACCCAGCGGCGCCCCCAGCGCGGAAAGCGAATCCAGCGATGCATTGGGATGAGTCCCGAGGCTTCAAAGGAAGACTGTCATCCCTTGAGGTTACATTGGCTTCTGTTGGCGCGCTGGATTTATAATTAGAATGTAATAATTTAAGTTGAGAGGGGATTTCAATATGAGAGTTCAGAAAGCGAAGCAATTAATCCGCGTTCATCTGCGTTAATCTGCGTTAATCTGCGGTTTTCTTCTTTAAAATCCCACCACACACTTCTATCTCTATGCGTTTTTCCAGCGCCGGGCAAAGCGCGCCCATCCGGCTGCCCCAACCCCCCCGCGCCGCTCTTCTCCAAGAGACGGCAACATGCCCTCTGGCACCGTATATTTTACAGAGGTATAAATTGAAAAATTCATTCCGGAGTATTCGCACAAATTATATATACTATTATACAATGAGTGTAAAGTAGAAAAAACGGCGAAATTATGGCTGAAGCAAAAATAAAGATAGAAGGAATGATGTGCGGGCACTGCCAGAAATCAGTTACTGAAGCGATCTCGTCATTAAAAGGCGTTTCTGGAGTTGAAGTAAATCTCAAGGATAAACAGGCAACAGTAACATATGACCCGAAAAAAACAAATACGGATGCCATAAAGGCAGCCATTGTTAAAGCAGGATACAAGGCATAATGGAAAACTCGCCGGAAAAGGATCAGCAGAATTTCATATGAAATATCTGAAAAAAAGATTTAAAGCAAAGGGCATGACCTGTGCCAACTGCGAGAAGATCATTACAAACCAGGTCAAAAAGATAAATGGCGTAAAAGATGTTGATGTCGATTATGCAACAGAGGAAGTCCAGGTAACATACGATTTTCATAAAACAACATATAAAAAGATAAAAAAAGCAATTGGATCAAAAGGCTACATCTGTGAAGATGATCCCGGAACCCGGTCAACATGGGGCTGGATACTGAGTCTAATAGGCGTCATAGTTATCGGATATTTTGCCCTTCAGTATTTTGATACGATAGAATTGCCGCAGATCAGCCAGAATATGGGCTACGGCTTGCTGTTCATTGTCGGGCTGCTGACAGGTCTTCATTGTGTGAGTATGTGCGGCGGAATTGTGGTTTCCTATTCCACAAAAGGCATTGCCGAAGGAAAAAAGCCTCATGACCTGCACCTCGCTTATGCTTTTGGCAAGGTACTTTCATACACTATTATCGGTGCAACCTTCGGTCTTTTCGGAAGCATAATTGCATTCACTCCAATGATACGCGGAATAGCAGGCATCCTTGCAGGGTTGTTCCTGCTGCTATTCGGCTTGAAAATGCTCAATATTTTCCCGGCATTAAGAAGGATACAGTTCACGACCCCGAAATTTATCTCCAGATATACCTCCAATCAACAGAAAAACAACAACACCAGTCCCCTGGTGATCGGATTGCTTAATGGTCTGATGATTGCATGCGGACCACTCCAGGCAATATATGTCATGGCTGCAGGTACAGGAAGCATGTTAGAAGGAGCCAGGCTATTATTTGTTTTTGCATTAGGCACACTTCCGGTCATGCTCTCTTTCGGATACGTAACAAGCTTTTTAGGGGCAAGGGCAACCCACAAAATACTGAAGCTTTCAGGGGCTTTTGTGATTGTACTTGGATTATTCATGTTGAACAATGGTCTTGTATTGACCGGCTCAGGCTATGATGTTAATACAATGATAGGCTCAGCCTTTGCAGGCAGGGATTCTGCAAGCCCGGCTGATAATTCATCACAACAATCCCAGGAAATAAGGATGGAAGTCAATCGTTACGGCTTCGTACCGGATACGTTCGTATTGAAAAAAGGAGTCCCGGTAAAATGGATAATTAACGGAAAAGAGCTTACAGGCTGTAATAGTGCAATACAGGTGCCAAAACTTGGTTTGAAATTCAATATCAATAAAGGGGAACAGGTCATCGAATTCACGCCAATGGAAGCCGGCACCATACGATGGAGCTGCTGGATGGGTATGATACCGGGCAGTTTCATTGTGAAATGAGACCGTGCGAAATCCTTTGTTGTTTTAAACCTATAAGCAAAATAGCCGAGAGACACAGAGGGCACAGGGTTGTTATTTCTCCGTGTTTCTGCGCCTCCGTGGCTAATATCTACAAATGCCTGGAAACCTATTTATCGTGATTAATCGCCATTGAAATGATTTATCCGAAACCGACGGAACCGTAAAAGTGATGGAAAATGTTTATACGATGTAATGATGTATTGAGCGCACTTCCTAAATGCAGGTGGATATGGAAATCCTATCAATGGTACTTATCGTTATCGGTCTCATCCTGTTCGAGACCATTAGCAGCATCGATAACGCGGTTATCAATGCGGAAGTGCTTTCAACGATGTCGAAGAGGGGACGAAAATGGTTCCTGTTCTATGGACTGCTTTTTGCGGTTTTCGTGGTCAGGGGGATACTGCCCTGGTTAATAATATGGGCGGCAAATCCTTCCCTCGGTCCTGTTGGCTCCCTGATATCCACATTCAGCGACAATCCTGAAAATGCAAGAAAGATCGAGGAATCCTCCCCCTTTTTACTGGTGGGCGGAGGGATATTCCTTATTTTCCTTTTCTTACACTGGCTGTTCATTGAGGCAAAAAACTATGGTCTTCGCGGAGAGAGATTTTTCCATGAGCACGGTGTATGGTTCTATGCCCTGGTTTCCCTGATCCTCACCTTCGTGGTCTGGCTATCCCTTCAGAAGAACCCGAATATGGCTCTGGGCGCAGTTATCGGCTCATCGGCATTTTTCATAACCCACGGGTTCAAGCAGAACGCAGAGATTCAGGAAAAACAACTAATGAGCGGCACTTCCACCATGAGCGACCTGAGCAAGATACTGTATCTTGAGGTTATCGACGCCACGTTCTCGATCGACGGAGTGGTCGGAGCATTCGCGTTTACGCTCTCCGTCCCCTTGATACTCATCGGAAATGGCATTGGAGCGTTCGTGGTCAGGCAGCTTACTGTGAGCAATATCGAGAATGTGAAACGGTACATCTACCTGAAGAACGGGGCAATGTATTCAATATTTTTCCTCGGGATCGTTATGCTGCTTGACAGTTTCGGCGTGCAGATCCCTCAATGGGTCTCACCCGTGATGACTATCTGTGTAGTAGGTTATTTTTTCTACTTATCCAGAAAGAGTTTATAAATCTGAATAATATATAAGATAAGTACGATGAAAGCGATACTTTTTGACCCTTTTTCCGGTGCGTCAGGAGATATGACAACAGCATGCCTTATCGACCTCGGAGCAGATGCAGATAAAGTCAGGGAAGCCATGGAAAGCGCCGCGGACGTGGAAGTGGAAATCAGCAGGACAACTAAAAAAGGTATCGCTGCAACCGCGGTCAATGTGTCTGTGAAAAAGGAGGGCAGCCTTAAACTATCGGAAATAACCAGCCGCATAAGCCGTCTATCCCTTCCCGGTGATGTTATTTCGGATTCAATATCGGTGTTTAACATCCTTGGGAGGGCTGAATCTAAAGTCCATGGGGTGCAGCTTGAAAAACTCCATTTCCATGAACTCGGGCAGGAGGATGCAATCGCGGATATCGTGGGAGCCTGCACTGCTTTTCACGACCTCGGGCTCAAAAATCACAGGGTTTACTGCACGCCCATATCGGTTGGCGCGGGATTCACCGGGTTCTCACATGGGAAATTCCCGGTTCCTGCACCTGCCGCGCTTGAGATATTAAAGGAATATTCTCTCCCCTGGAAATACGGTCCGGTTGAAGGTGAACTGCTCACGCCCACGGGCGCGGCGCTTCTTGCTCATTTCGTGAACGGGAAGGGGGAATGCCCTACGATGAGAACAGAACGTATCGGTTACGGCGCGGGAAGCATGGAGAGCGCTGTCCCGAATGTATTGCGGGTGATTGAAGGGGAGATCGACGAGGCTCTTATTTCGGATAGCATAGAGATGCTTGAGACGAACGTTGACGATGTTACGGGTCAGGTGCTGGGGAACCTGATCGACGAGCTTCTCGCGGCTGGAGCCAGGGACGTATCCATAATACCCGCCATCATGAAAAAAGGGCGAAGCGGCAATATCATACAGGTTATAGCAAAGCCCGAGGATTCACAGGCTCTTGCAAGGAAAATGATCGAGGAGACAGGCTCGCTCGGGATAAGGATAATCCCGGTGAAGCACAGGCTGATAGCGCAGAGGGAGATGGGCGCTGTGGATATTATGATCGATGGCAGGGTGTTCACGATCGCTGTGAAGATCGCAAGGGATTTGCGCGGTGTGGTTTTGAACATTTCTGCGGAGTTTGAGGACTGCAAAAAGGTGGCAAGGGAGGCAGGGGTGCCTGTGAAGGATGTTATCAGGATGGCGGAGGAAGTGGCGCGGAAGAGATTTGCCTGAAGAGGAAGATTGTTGCAATTCGGATGGATAATTATTCCTATATGCAAGACAATATAATTACAGGTTATGGTGTTGTCGTTACATTTATCCACGATTCATATACAAATATTAATAAAGTCTTGATGAGTGTGAGTTTCAATAAATATTATATAGAAAATTATATGATTCTTTCTCGCAAAGTAGAGATGCCTATGGATAAAGAATTCGAGGAAATAAATGTTTGAGCAAATTTTTAAAAATGTGGATGATGTTCTCTGGATATCTGAATGCTTTTTCAATATGATCTTTCTGGAAATACGTCCTGTCAATACCGGTCTAATTTTCCCCATTTTCTCCGGGTTAAAAATCCCCAGTTGACAATCTTGGGCTAATAATTCCCAGGATTGAAGACAATGATTGAAACGGAGGAATGGTTTATGATAAGAGATCTGCATGCGCAGGGTTTGAACATTACCGAAATATCCAACAAAACCGGATTTGATCGGAAGACCGTACGAAAATATTTGAATTTAACAACAATACCGGAACCAAAACACAGAGCAAAAAGAGTTAGCAAGCTCGATAACTACAAAAATTACATCATCAAGAAGCTTCAAGAAGGACCTTTTACAGCGGTCCGACTATTTCGAGAAATACAGGAAATGGGTTTTACTGGAAAAATCACAATAGTCAGTGATTTTGTGACAAAAGTCCGGCCAGAACCAAGATTATCTGCCACATTGAGATACGAGACAAAACCGGGAGTCCAGGCACAGGTTGACTGGTCAGAATTTGGGAAAGTAGAGATAGATGGTAAAATGCAAAAACTATACTGTTTCAACATGATACTTGGTTTTTCAAGGATGAGGTATATTGAATTTACGCTAAGCATTGACGTATATTCTTTGATTAAGTGCCATGTGAATGCGTTTCGTTATTTTGGTGGGTACACAAAAGAGATACTCTACGATAATATGAAACAAGTAGTGATAACCAGAGCACTAAAATCAACCGATTCGGAATGGAATACCAAATTTGAGGACTTTTTCAAGCAATATGGATTCATTCCCCGCTTATGCCGTCCCTATCGACCCCGGACAAAAGGTAAGATAGAAAATACTGTAGCATATGTTAGAAGAGATTTCTTCCTCGGCGGGAGCTTTAGCTCAGTTACAGATATTAATACCCAGGCAATCACATGGCTGAAGAAGGTAAATTCCAGCGTGCATGGAACGACCCATGAGATCCCTCTTGATCGTCTCAAAGCAGAAGAGCTAAAACCAACAGATGGAGTCCCCGAATATCTTGTTATTCGTGAAGAAAAAAGGACGATATCAAGGGATTGTTTTATTTCATATATTGGGAACCAATATTCTGTTCCATATCGATTTGCAGGCAGAGAGGCCACACTTGCTATATTCAATGGCAAATTTAGTGTTATTGTGGGCGGAGAAACGGTTTGTGAACATGAAATACTTGCAGGAAGCGGCAGGATATCAAGAGTCAAAGAACATTTTAAGGGATTGATGAGTGAAATCCTGAAGGAAAATAAAGCTGCCATGAACAAACCAGGGCAATCGATATTGAAATTTGATAGCCTTGAGGTGGAAAAACGTTCTCTTTCAGTTTATGAAGCTTTAAGTGAGGAATGAATCCATGAGTAATCTTGTTTATGAAAGGCTTCATTCAAACCTTGTTAAATTGAAACTGAATACTGTCGGCACTATTCTGGATAACTACCTAGAAATTGCTGCAAAGGAGGGAAAGACTACCATGGAAGTTCTCGATTATTTGATAGATCAGGAAAAACATGCCAAGGATGCATCATCACGGGAAACAAGAATGAAACTTGCTGGTTTTCCTGCAAAAAAGAGACTTGAGGATTTCAATTTCGAGTTTCAGCCTTCAATAGATAAAGCAGTAATTGGCGACCTTGCTTTGTTAAGATTCATCTATAATGCTGAGAACGTAGTTTTTCTTGGTCCTCCTGGTGTTGGCAAGTCTCATCTGGCAGTTGCTATTGGTATTGAAGCTGTTCAAGCTGGTCTTTCAGTATATTTTGCCAATGCAGGAATACTCATTCTTGACTTCGCCACTTCGACAAAATTCCGGTAATTCCATCCTTTCCGCAATTTGACAGTTGGACTTTTAGAGTCATAATTTAAGGTTCTACCTCTGTATTTTTCTGAAGAATCGCAGAATTGATTC
>CABMHZ010000030.1 GCA_902386115.1 uncultured archaeon
ATAGGTTCGAATCCTGTCCGGGCTACTTTCTTCAGTTTTATAGTCTGTTCACTTTTCCAAGGATGATTTCAGACCCAATCCCACTGACAGCACCAGCATCATCTAAATTACTTATGCAAGGCGTGAGTTTCATGAATTTACTTGCTGGTTCATCCATGTAATAAAGAAGGTGTAATTAGTGCATGAGAAATGTATTTTCGCTATGGTTATTGTAATTATTGCCGACCTCTTGGCTTTTGTTTTTAGTGATACAAACAACGCCAAGAACAAATTTTCTGATTGACCTTTGAAAGCAGGATAAAAATAAAAAGACTCCGGAAGGGAAAAGAGGTCAGGCAAATCCCTCCCGAATAAAGGTTTGTTTATTTTACGTCTGGGCTGTAGCATTGTTGGACGGCGCGGAATCTACCGACAATGTCGGATAGCCAGTTATCGGTGCGGCATATACCGTGGTATCGCCTGCTACGTCTGTGGCTAACACTCTGTAGTTATACAGCGTCTTGGTTACAACACTGGCGTCCGTGTACGTCACTGTGGTTCCTACACCCGGTCCTGTCCTGGAAGGCACTGCTGCTATGGTTGCCCATGGTCCTGTGCCTGTAGCTCTCTGTATTGTCCAGGTAGTTTCACTGGTGGAATTGTCTATCCACGACAGGTTAACTGCTGTTTTACTGCCTGTACCAACCACTGTGGTTGTCAGCGTATTTGGCGCATTCGGAGCAGGCACGAATAACATCGGGCGCATCATGATATTCTCCTCATGACCAAGCAGATGGCAGTGCCACACATACTCCCAGCCGTAGTTGATCATGTGGTTGAGGACGGTTGCAGGCTGGTTCATTGGATCCGTGTTGTGGAACTGAAGCGGCGACATCGCCATGCTCACAGGCGCGGTCACATCCAGAGGACGAATCTCGTTGGGCAGATCCCACGGCACGGGGGGCTTGATGGGTCTCAATGCTATGTACGCGTCCTCAAGCGGGTTCATCCTGATTGTATCCTTCCAGCCCTCTTCATTGGGGTCTGGCGCTTCGATGGTTCCATCCCAGGCAACCCTGTTGATCAACTGCACGTTGAACATGTGGACATGTATGGCATGTGTATCAACCCCGTTATGCGTCACCTTCCATATCTGCGTCCCGTCAGCCATGGTTCCGATGCGAACAGCGGAGTTTGAGTTCTTTATAAGCTCTGTGGGCGGATCGATGTCATAGTAGGGTATCGATGTCTGCATCAGAGGAGTCAGGTTGACCCTCTGCCCAATCTCAACACCGAGCATGGCATTCATCCTTCCATAGTCTGTATCGAAGTCCTCAATTATGCCCTTGTTCGTATATTCTATACCCATGATGGCTATAGCAGTGGCGCCAGTTCCATTCCCGCCAGATATGGTGACAGTTGGAGTCATGGTATAGTTGGAGCCAGGATTCGTAAGGTTGAGGCTGATGACAGCACCGGTTATAGTTGCTGTGGCAGCGGCATTTGAACCTCCTCCTCCTGAGAAGCTGACCGCGGGAGCCGTGGTATAGCCATACCCTCCGCTCGTCACAGTTACGCTATAGACGCCAAGCGATGTTAAAGTCGCTACAGCAGCAGCGCCCGTACCTCCCCCGCCAGAGAAGGTCATTGTTGGAGCAGCGGTATAACCACTGCCTGCATTGGTTACTTTGACTGAACTGACTTGCCCTTTGTTATTTATAGAGGCTGTCGCAGTTGCCTGAATTCCGCCGGCAAGCTGTGGTGCCGAGAGTGTTACAGTCGGAGCGGAGGTATATCCTCCACCTGCTGCAGTTACCGTGATGCTTGCAACAGACCCTGCTATGTTCGCAGTAGCCGTAGTGCAGCATCCGCCGCCGCCTGAGAAGACGACCGTGGGAGCCACGAGATAACCGCTGCCACTCTTTGTAACCGTGACGGACTGTACTACGTTAGATATTGCTGCAGTAGCAGTGGCGCAGCAACCTGTGGTATCACCCGTCGCGTTTGTGATGGTTACAGTTGGAGCAGAGGTATAATTGCTTCCGCCGTTCATAAGCGACAGATCTGTTATCGGACCTGGCATGAACTGGCTTAGATCCATGATCTTGGCATATGACGTGTTATATGTCTTGCCGAAGGCTGCACCGTAATCTGCCTGCGGCACTATAGGCGCGGGCTGTGTCGCACCATAAGCTGCTGGCAGTGCTGTCGCCAGATCGGCAGCGTTGAATGCAGGCGTACCTGGAATATTAACTGCTGAGTTAACCTTGATCTGCATTACTGTCCTTGTATTTGGACCATAGCCGGGTACTGTAGAAGGTGCGCCTCCTGATGTCACCTGATCCGGGTCGCTTGTGTAGTAGTCGTAGCGCAAATCAAAAGCAGGCATCGGTGCGGGTGCATCGTTGTAGAGCATCAGCGTTGAGCCGCTCGGAAGACCTGTGAAGTTAACTATGACGTCAGCCCTCTCCGCAGGTCCGAGGTACAGCGCTCTTTCCTGGACATTCGTTATGACTATCGTCTTGCGGAAGGGATTATAGCCCACAGGTCTGTTGGGCACGTTGTATGGATTTGGCATGAAGCCGCCTTCATTGCCGATCTGGATCATTTCCGGACCGTAAGCGGCTGGATTCGGAATGCCCCCAACCCTGTTGTCCAGTATGTCAGGTGCATATCCTGCACCACCGGTATTTATGAGCCAGGATGCCGGGAAGTTCGCTGCTCCAACGGCTGCCGGAACCATCGAGACTTCGGTACAGAGGTTGCTCGGTATGGCTGCGCCCTGGCATATCGTTGGAACAGAGTAGCCGCTGCCACTGCCTCCCAGCGTGACACCGGTTACCATGCCTGTCAGAGGATCTATTGTCGCAGTCGCCGTGGCTTGCGAGAATCCTGTGCCAGTTGTAGCCAGTACCGCGTGAGCAGTTGCGCCCGAACCTGTGCCTGGTGAGGTATCCGTGATGGTGACATTGGGTGGAAGCGTATAACCACTGCCTGCATTCGTCACACTGATGGAATATATGCCCAATGTCGGATATGTTCCCAATGTTGCCTGAGCAGTGGCGCAGCAACCTGTGGTATCTCCAGTTGCGTTGGTGATGGTGACCACAGGATTGGTATAATTGCTTCCTGCTGTATCTATCACTATGGAGGCAACAGAGCCCGTTGTTGTTACAGGAGTGATTACATGTCCCGGAGCATCAAGGATGTATATCGAAGGAGCCATAGAATAATTAGCGCCTCCACTTGTAAGATTGATGCCTGTGATGCTTCCAGTTGCATTTACCGTTACAGAGGCAGATGCACCAAAGCCATTGGTACCAGTATTATTGAACACCACATAGGGACTTGCTGTTGATGCATAGTAAAGCTGCAGGTTGAACATGCGGTCGTTCGCAGCATTCAGTATCCTGAACCTGTAGGCTTGCGTTCCCACGGTTAGGTTTGGATAGACATTGCCGTTAACTACTGGCGTGTCCATGAAGGCTTCAGGTACTATGGATGGGTTGGGTGTACCAGGATTCACTGAGTTTTCCCATGGAGCATAGTTCGGGAGACCTGGATTGGGTTGATAAAGCGGATTCGCAACCGGTCCATTTGAGGGAATAATAAACGGCCAGACCCACATACCGTAGTCCCATCTGCCATTGGGGTTTATGCCTCCTGCCAGCGCCAGAGCAGGGTTCTGGTTGGGCATATAGACATGCGGGAACCAGAGATCACCGGTGTTTGGTATTGGAGGCGTTGTTCCCCAGTTCCAGGTTGGATCCTCCTTGGGAATTGCATTGGCATCAACGAAGGTCTTGTCCTCTATTACCAGAGGAATGGTATGGTTGGCATCAGGAATTGTTCCTGCAGTCGCTGTAAATGTAGTACCGTCGGCTTTGGTGAAGGTACCTCCGTTAATCAGAGCCTGTTCAGCAGGGTCCTGTACTATATAGGGTGCTGCCTCGCCTGCATATACGTTGAGTCGGGTAATGCCATAGGCATGATCATGATAGAACATCAGCCTGGCGCTCTGGTTGTTGGTATAATAGAACGTCAGCGTTCCCTGGGGCTCAACTCCACTATCCATATCTGGAACGTTCTTCACACTGACACCTTCAGGGTACGTTGTGGTTTCGCCAGCAGGAGTAGTCCACTGGTGCTCTGTACCATCGCTTATCCAGGGCGTGTTGCCGCCGTGGAGATGCAGGGTGGCGCGGTTCTGTGCGAACATCCCGCTTGTATTCGCTATGGAAACTGGTGTTCCCGTCGAATCCTTTACGGCTGCATTCCACTTGACTGTGTAATTACCTGCACCCATTACCGTTGTGTCCACAGGCAGGAAGAGGTTGCCTCCTGCTCCTGTTGTATTAAGGGTATTGACGAACTTGACACGCACAGGTGTATCCTTCTGGGCTACGATAACTGGACCCAGAGAATGGGGGTTGTCGAACGGCGTGTTTGTGCCCCAATGATATTGCACATAACCACGCAGTGTGGTCGGTGGCAGGTTGGAAGACATCTTCTCGGTGTACTGTACCAGATGGATCTCATAGCAATCAGATACAGGACCTTGCAGACCCGCAGGGCATGTATCTGGAACTGCGACCGGGATGTACTGTCCGAGGTTGTTGGCGCCCCCGGGTCCAAGACCTGGCAGCGAATCCACGAATTTGGGGATACCGCCATAGATGTTCCCTGTTAGCGGATCTACTGTCGGGAGCGGGCTATTGGCATAGTTGGCAATGGTGCCGAAGTAGTCCGCCGTCCCGCCCGGTACGTTTACTCCCGCAGGGGCAGGTGCTGCAGTGCCGGTTGTAAGTGATGCACTTCGGGCTTTAATGAGCAGAGCTGCTGCGAAATCCCTCTGCGCTTTTGTAGTGTGAGCACTTGTGGGCATAAGCGTATTAGTATTTCCCCCGGTCGGTGTGCCCGCCGCGGCAACCGCTGTACCGGTACCACTACTGGCGGTGCTGGCAATACTGCTACTGACGTTTAATACAAATATTGAAAACAGTATTCCGGCAGTTAGCAATATTACGATAAATACATTGATAGCATGGATCGTTCTCTTTGCTTTATATTTTTTTAAATTCATACTCATACCTCTTTTCATTCTTTTCTTTTAATAGGATGACAAAAATCGAGATAAAAATAGAATATCAAGCCATCACAATGAAACAGTATTATAGATACTCTCATCTGTCATCTTTTTATTGTCACACTATTTTATCGCAAAAAACCAAATTAACCCAATTTAGTATTTTGCTTTAACCTTGTATTATGAACTATTTGTTATTTATATTTATCGTCAACAAAATATAATAATAATAATGCTTATTATGACAAAAAATTTGTATTTGTATAGTTAACCCTTCTTAGCTCGATTTTCTATCAATAATAAAGCCAGGGAGCCGAGCGAAAAATATTAAGATAATTGATGAGGCGAATTGAGGTGAACAAAACCGTTTACGTTTTGCCATCGCTGCCCATAGGTATTCAAAATCGGTTCAGTGCAGGAAATAGATTAATAACATAATCAAAATAGAAAAGATAATAACAGCAGCTACGCCTTTCACAACCATCATATTCTGTTTTATTATATCCGGCATCTTCTCTTTCAGTTCAAATATGCTATGCCCAATAGGGATTTTTATATTCAATACGTCCCGGTCAAGATCTTCGGGGCTTTTAGCTTCAGTAAAATCCTGGAACCAATCACATGAAGGATTCAGGCAGAATTGCGATACCGGTATATTTACGAATCCCAGCCCGATCGACTTTTTCAGGCTCTTTGTCTGGACTTCGCTTTTGCATTTGGGACATTTTTCAACAAATTTCATGTCCGCCATATATTATTGGGGATTGTATTAAGATTAACGGAAATCTATATAATACCTGATAACTTACAAAAAACAATGCACATTAAACCTGAGATACGGGTGCTGGGAATAGATGATTCGGCTCTAGTTGACGTGAACGTGGTCATTATAGGGGCTTTTATGCGCGGCGGTGCCAAGCTTGATGGTGTTCTCTCCTCACAGATCACAAAAGACGGGATGGATGCAACAGACGGCATAATCAAAATGGTCGCAGGTTCCAAGCACCGCGGGCAGATAAGAGCGATCATGCTTGACGGGGTGACATATGCAGGTTTTAATCCTGTGGACATAATCAGGATCTATGGTGAGACCGGTATCCCGGTCATTGTTTTTATGAGATCGTGCCCGGATTTTGAAAAGATAAAGCTGGCTCTTGATCATCTTCCTGAAAAGGAGAAGCGATGGGAGATAATAAATCGCGCAGGAAGGATATACAGGGTGGATGGGGAAAATCCTGTGTTCATTCAGTTCTGCGGCATTGAAAAGGAGAGCGCCATCAGGATCGTCAGGATGACTTCGACACATGGCAACATACCTGAACCGCTTCGCCTTGCGCATCTTATTGCGACCGGAGTGGTGCTGGGAGAGTCAACGGGGAAGGCTTAATGTTCATTTCCACAGACCTCCTGCAGTAATGCCCACTGAAATTCCTTTAAAACACGATTTGTCTTTTCCATTGATTCAACAAATCCAAGTTTTGATGATTCAATCCTGTTTGTATCATTCATCCGGAGATTTATTATTTCAGCTTTATCTTCATCCGTAAGCTTCCGATTTGGATTTTTGGGCTTCGAAG
>CABMHZ010000031.1 GCA_902386115.1 uncultured archaeon
TGTTAACGTAATGGGGATTTCAGGCAGGTTTGCCTGGATATCTGGAAGATGAACGATGGGAAGTTCCATTTTTGTTCTCCGGAAAATACAGGTATCTGAAATATTAGCAGATAATAGCATGTATTTAAATCGTAATCAGTGATAAACGTTTCGAAAAGTTGAGAGCGTTTCAACTCCCATAACCAGAAAAAGAAACGCACATATGAGCGGCGCGCTGGAGTCGTAACGAAGTGGAGATCGAAGGAGCGGAACGAAACGGTAAAAGAGTATTCTTAACAGTGTCGTTTGACGTTCTCACGCACGCTGGCTCTGCCTACGCGCGGGTCGTCTTGGCTAATATAGAATAAGTGTGAAAGCGAAGCGGGAAACACATAAAATTAGCATGAAAGGTTAAATGTGAAAATTGTTTTTACCGCCTTGGCTCATATACAATAATTGACCGTCGACTTTCATAAATTGTTTCTTGCATAATAAGTAAATATATATGGTATCGAGATTATTTGTTCTGTGAAAAGATATGGTTGATGACACTATAAACTCTTTGCCACTATCAAGTCGATCAAAGGAGATAGAGGATCTGCTTAATGAATCCATAAAGAAAGATCCTGCTTTGTATGATTTGATTAAAAAGACCGCAGACATAGCAGCTAATACAGCACCAAGATTTCCAGTTAATCAATCAATAGGTATCAAATTCGCAAAACAGGCAACAACGCATAGTATATCCTTAAATCCTATGATTGAGGAAGATAATGCCTCCACATGATATTACATGGCTGTCAGTAGGGGAGGACTTGAACGTTTGTAGGCTATCAAATGGAGCTATTGACTATGATAGATATCGCCGTGATCGTTTGGCTGAAATCGAGCAGCACACTGGTATTCCTCTTATAGTATATGCTACTGATTTTCTTAATTCTCAAAAGGTACGTAATTGTCAAGGCCAAGTAGGTATTGATCTTTCAGATTTACTAGGCTTTGTTGAAGTTACCAAGGATCTCCCCGATGGCCCACTTGATGTAATAATTCATAGTCCAGGAGGATTTCCTGAAGCCGCTGATTCGATAGTTCAAATACTCAGAAGCCGGTTTAATCCTATTCGATTCATTGTTCCCGTTATCGCAAAAAGCGCCGCAACTATGATAGCTCTATCAGGCAACGAAGTCTTGATGCCATTAAGCGCAGAACTCGGCCCTATCGACCCACAATTTAATCTCTCCGACGGTGCTGGCGGGGTTGTTCAGGCACCTGCCCAGGCTTTAATAGACCAATTTGAGCAAGCCAAACAGGAAATCATTCGTACACCACAGGTTGCACCTGCTTGGGCTCCTGTTTTACAAAGATATGGAGTAGGGCTATATCAGATGAGCCTCAATGCAATTCAGCTTTCCAAGGACTGGTTCGTCGATGGCTTGAATCTTATATGTTTGCGGGAGACTCAAACGCTGCTTCTAAAGCACAGCGGATTGTGGACTACCTTGCAGATCACAACCAATTTAAATCACATGGTAAGCGAGTCAGTTATTCTGACCTTTTGAGCTTAGGTGCAGTTGTCAAGGATATTCGTATCGAAGATCCGGTTCTCTGGCAGAAAGTCGAAAATGCTTGGTACGCTATTGAACATACCTTCGAGGGCACAGGCGCATTTAAACTCTTTGAGAACTCTCGTCGGAAGTGTATGGTTCGTGTTGTTCAATTAATGCTATTACCAGGCCTACCAAGCCCACCAGTCCCACCTGGCCGCCAGTAAGTTTATAGTGTCAGATGGATTTTTATGAGATTCATATCTGATACAAAATGTGTTGCACATAGACATAATTACCAACATGAATTGAAATTATCTCTAAAAATAAAAATGTTCACCAACCACAGCTAATTTTATATTCTTTGCTTTTAAATAAGTATCCGGGTAATGGAACAAATAATCGAAATACGCTCACTGTCAAAAAACTACGGGGATTTCCAGGCTCTGTTCGATGTGTCCCTTGGCATCGAAAAGGGAACCATATTCGGTCTTCTTGGTCCCAACGGAGCGGGCAAATCCACATTGATAAGGGTGCTGTCCTGCCAGTCAAGACCCACGTCGGGACATGCAATTATTGCAGGGCTTGATGTGGTTTCCCGGAAAAAGGACGTGCTTTCGATAATCGGGGTCGTCCCGCAGGAGAACAGTTTCTATGACGACCTGACTGTAAATGAGAATCTCGCCTATTTCGGCTCATTATACCGCATACCCGGCTCTGAAATAAAAAAGAGGAACAGCAATATCCTTTCCATGCTCAGGCTTGTCGAGAAGACCAACAGCAGGGCGGGAACGCTTTCCGGCGGCATGAAGACGCGCCTGAACATCGCCTGCGCGCTTGTACATAAACCGCGCGTGCTTATCCTTGACGAACCCTCGGTCGGGCTCGACCCGGTATCCAGGCAGGCGCTCTGGGACACGATACGTGAAGTTAACAGGGAAGGCACGACCATACTTATCACAACGCATTACATGCAGGAGGCTGATGCGCTTTGCGACAGGATATTGATAATGAACCGCGGGAAGATAGTTGTCCAGGGAAGACCGGGTGAACTTAAAGACGCTGCGGGTGAAAAGGTGCTCAGTATAACAAGCAGCCCCGGGAACTACGGGATAATAAAAAGCGGTTTAGAATCCATAAAAGCGATACGCTCGTGCATCATCAGCGATACGGGATTAAAAATAACCCTGGGTGAGGAGATACCGGTACATGATATATTTGAGGTTTTCCAAACGCACGGTGAGAAAATACTGGGCGTTGAATCCTCAAATCCAAGCCTTGAAGACGTGTTCATTCATGCGGCAGGGGAGGCATGGCATTGACCGGTTCAGTCATCAAAAAAGACCTCAAGGTGTACATCCGCCATAAGAAGACGCTGATGCTGATATTCATCGCCCCGATACTTATTATGGTATTGATCGGATCGGTATTTTCCGGAGGATCGGAAAGCGGTGTCAGGGACGTGAAAATTGGTGTCGGTGGCGGGTCAGAGCAGGGGGAAAAAATAATCGAGGAACTGAAAAACAGCAGTATGTTCATTATCGTCCCTGAAAACACCAGCGACCCTGCCATAATAGAGGAA
>CABMHZ010000032.1 GCA_902386115.1 uncultured archaeon
CCATTGCTTTCACCGTGCCGTGCAGCACGAAGGACGGCGTGCCCATACTTCCGGGGATAAGCACAGGCTGCCCCACGTTCCTGTAAACGGAAGGTACGTCCTTGTGCCGGGGGGGGAACGCTCGTGTTGCGCCTTTCCTGTGCACATAGACCATCTTTTTTTCTCCGTCAATGGTATGCTCTTCAAGTTTTGCCACGTTATGGGCTACATCGTATATCAGGTGCATTCCCAGGTCATCCATATCGCGCCCGAAGAATCGCGAGAACGCTTCCCTCACCCAGTGGGTGATGACCTGCCTGTTCGCCCATGCGTAATTTGCGCCCGCAGCCATTGCTTTAAAATAGTTCTGCCCTTCTGTGGATTCAGCAGGCGCGCATGCAAGCTGCCTGTCGGGAAGCACGATGCCGTACTTCTGCGTCGCGCGTTCAAGTATCTTAAGGTAGTCGTCGCAAATCTGGTGACCTGCGCCCCTTGAGCCGCAGTGGATCATGACCGTGACCTGCCCTTTCTCAAGACCAAAAATCTTCGCGACCTCCTCGTCGTACACCTCGTCAACATACTGCACCTCAAGGAAATGGTTGCCGCTCCCGAGCGTCCCGAACTGGGGTTTGCCCCTCGTCCGCGCCTTATCGCTCACCTTTGACGGGTCTGCGCTCTTCATGAAACCGTTCTCCTCGCAGTGTTCGATGTCCTCTTTAACCCCGTACCCGCTTTCCACAGCCCATTTCGCGCCGTGGAGGAAAGCATAGTTAAGTTCCTTGTCAGAGGCGCGTATCTTGCTCTTTGAGCCAACGCCTGATGGGATGTCACGGAACAGGAGATCGATTAAGTCTTTCATCACGGGACGCACTTCGTCCGCTGTCAGGTTTGTCCTGATTATACGCACGCCGCAGTTGATATCATATCCCACGCCTCCCGGGCTGATTATTCCCGTTTCCCTGTCAAAGGCAGCTACTCCGCCGATGGGGAACCCGTAACCTGAGTGCGCATCAGGCATAGCCATGGAATATTTCTGGATCCCGGGCAGTGTAGCTACGTTTGCGGTCTGTTCAAGCGTCTCATGCTCAAGGTTCGCAAGCAATTTTGACGAAACAAATATCCTCCCAGGCACTCTCATCCCCTGTTTGTAGCTCATGGGAATGTCCCAAGTGTAATCATTGACTTTTGTGACGATGCCTGCGGCATCTTTGCTTGTAGCTTCTGACATAATGATTCCCGATATTCGTAATTAACAGCAAGTATTGTTAAGCAACGTTATTAACTTTGATGGCTTAATCGAGACCGATACGGTTAATTTCCTCTATTACAACTCCAATTCGTGTAAGTTCCGTCTTTAACTCGACGAAAGCCTCATTTGCCGACCTCGTTGCCACTGCGCCCTGCGTGGAAGGTGCTATCAGCCCCTGCTGCTCAAGGACGCGGAGAGAGTACCTGACAAGGTGGTCAGGGATGCCTGTTTCATCCGAGAGCTTCATAATGCCGATAGGTCCGCTCTCCATCACTTTCTTAAGCACGATGATATGCCTCTTTAACAATTCGAGTTCGTGTTGGACCCTTCCTGTCAGCATAAATACCTGTTCAGAGTTGTAACTGGGAGCATATCAATTTTAGCCTTGGTTTAATTATATTAGTACGACCTGACTTTTTCACTTTTAAAAAACGACTGAACTGGTTTTGCAATAATATCAAAACATACTAAAATCAGAATGGACAGACGCCTTTCGGCAGTCCGTCTTTGTTAAAAATTACGCCTTAACAGCAGCTTTTGGTGAGCGAGCTATCTTCTTGCGCTTTGCGCCTGAAGAAGTATATCGCTGGTTCGGGCCGGGGCGTTTGAATGCGAGCTCGGACTCGGGCACCATGATGATCTGTCCTTTTCGGTGCTTTATCCTGCCCCATTTTGTTATGCCTATTTTTCCCATGTGGTTTTCCTCCAGTGAGTTTGTCTGGCTCCACAATAAGTCCATTTGTTCATAAACCTTTCCCCGTACTCTTCTCAGGAAACGATCGGTTCATGATTAGTTTCACACCGCTATCAAATGGGTTTAAATAAAAAAAAGACAACGAAAGATGTAATGACATTTCACATCAAAGCGCGGGAGTGCGCGGTATATATCAAAAAACATTCATCGGCGCTGGTGGTCTCTCATATTGACGCGGATGGTCTCACTTCAGCCGCTATCATGGGAAAAGCGCTTGAGCGGGCAGGCTTGGACTATGATATCCGGTTCGCCAAACAACTGGACGGCGCCGTTCTTGCAGGAATTGCGGACAGCAACCCCGAACTTGTGATATTCACGGACCTCGGGAGCGGGATGCTGGATGCGATAAAATCACTCAAGCTTAATGCCGTGGTATCAGACCACCACCAGCCGCAGGGAACGTTTGAACATCACCTTAATCCCCATCTTTTCGGGTTCCACGGCGCGACTGAAGTTTCAGGCTCAGGCGTCACCTATCTTATTGCATCATCCCTGGGGAACAACGCCGACTTTGCCGACCTTGCTATTGTGGGAGCAGTGGGCGATCTGCAGCATGTCAAGCACGGGCAGTTGATAGGGTTGAACAGGCAGATAATGGAAGAAGGTGCAAAGAACGGGGTACTGCGCTACGAAAAAGACCTGCTGCTGTTCGGAAAACAGACGCGCCCGATCTTCAAGCTGCTGCAATACTCTTCAGATCCCTTTCTTCCCGGAATTTCCGGCAGCGAGGACTCAAGCATAGAATTCCTGAAAAAGATAGGTATCCGCCAGCACGGTGAGAAATGGAGGCGGTGGATAGACCTCGAAGCCGTTGAAAAGCAGCAGATAGTCTCGTCTCTTTTCCAGTTCTGCCTGTCTTCAGGGATGCCTGTATCCAGCATCCAGAGGCTGATAGGGGAAGTATATACGTTGTTACGCGAACGCGAGGGCACAGAAGTTAGGGACGCCTCAGAATATTCCACGCTCCTGAACGCAACGGCGCGCTACGACCACGCCGATATCGGGCTTGCAGTATGCATGGGAGACCGCGGGAAGAGCTATGAAGAAGCCAGCGCCCTCCTGAACGAGCACAGGAAGAACCTTGTTGAGGGGATAAATCTCGTCAAGGAGCAGGGAACTGTAAGGATGGAACACCTTCAGTACTTTGATTCCGGGAATAAGATAAGGGAAACCATCGTGGGAATAGTGGCAGGGATGTGTTCATCCTTTGTGAATCATGATATGCCCATAATCGCTTTTGCGGATTCAGACGGAGGCGTCAAGGTCTCATCACGCGGGAATTACGAACTTATCAGGAAAGGGCTTAACCTGGGAAACGCAATTGGCGAGGCTGCAAGGGCTGTCGGGGGCACGGGAGGAGGACATGATATCGCAGCAGGAGCATTCATCCCGTGTAACGCAAAGAATGAATTCCTGAAAATACTGGATAGCAAGATCGGGTCGCAGATAAGATAATATGGAAACCGGAGTTCTGACCGCAAAATTAATTAGTATATCTATTCTTTAAGTCCTGTAAAAGGTGAGCTGGTATGATTTATAAAAAATTTGTTATTTTCCTGTTCCTGCTTGCATTCATCCAGGGTGCTCAGGCATTGCCCGTAGTTGACTACATGAATATCAATGCAGATGTGAACAACGGTTATGCCGTTACAACTGTGGAAGAAAAACTTACTAACGGGCTTGATATTCCTGCCGAGGACGAATTCAGGTTCCTGATACCTGAAGAAGCGTTCATCTCAGGTTTCACGTTGATAATAGACGGAAAGGAATATGTTGCAGACGTACTTCCAAAGCAAGAGGCGCAGCAAAAATTCGAAGAGGCTGCATCGCAGGGAAGGTCTGCGGGATTACTGGAATCAAGAAATAAGAAAATGTTCTCTTACTCGCTTAGTTTTGAGGCAAGACATAGCATTATTGTGAAGCTGAAGTACGAGCAGGCTGTTAAAAAGAGCCTTGGAAAGTACGAATATGCTGTGTTCCTGCGCAACACCGATACGGCGCATAGCGTAAATTCGCTTTCTGTCAACCTGACCATAGAGTCACTGAACGACATCACAACACTTGACGCGCCGGGATTCTCGGAAGCTGGTGTGAAATACCTCTCAGCAACAACTGGAAGGGTTACTTACACCGCGAATGCGCTGCCGGATAAAGACCTCACTGTGGTTTACACTACCAACAATCCACCCCTTGACGGCGATATGCTGTTCTACAACATGGGCGGTCAGGGCTATATGATGCATGTGTTCTCTCCCAATGAAACCGAACTCGGGACAACAGCCCTGAGCAAGGATATCATTTTTGTTGTGGACAAGTCAGGCTCGATGAGCGGTGAAAAGATCACACAGGTGAAGAGCGTGTTCACGAAGATAATTTCAGACCTTCCTCCCGATGATTATTTCAACGTTATATTCTTCGACACGGAAATGCGCACTTATTCAAATACACTCATGGAAGCAAACACGAAGAACAAGGCAGATGCCGCGAATTTCGTGAACAGCCTTGAAGCGAACGGTGGTACGGACATCAACAAGGCGCTTCTTGATGCAGCAGGAATGTTCAAGACCGACAGCTCGCGTGTTCCGATAATCGTATTCCTTACGGATGGCGAACCGACAGAGGGCATCACCTCTCCATACGTCATACGGAAAAACATAAAAGATGCAAACACTGCAAAAGTATCGATATTCACCATCGCTTTCGGGATCACGAACGAAGGGAATTACGATTTCCTGAAGGCTCTGAGCCTTGAGAACTACGGCAAAGCGCAGCGATTCTATCTGGAAGGGAAGGTTGAAGAGGAGATGACAGATTTCTACAGTACCATCTCTACCCCGCTTATCACCGACATGACCTTCAATTATAACGGCGTGACTGATGTTGTAAACACCGGTCAGTTCAACCTGTTTGCCGGCTCTGATGCCATCGTACTTGGGAAATACAGCGGCAGCACCATAACATCTGATGTTGCTGCGACCACCCGCACGGGAAGCAGGAATTTAAAGAATTCATTCAACGTGGTCTCAAAACCTGAGAACTCATTCATCCCAAGACTCTGGGCTTTCACAAAAATAAAGAACCTGATGGACCGGATCGATGTTGAGGGTGAAACTCCTGCGCTTGTAAAATCAGTAACTGATATCTCTCTGGAATTCAAGTTCGTGACTCCTTATACATCGCTATTTGTGGAAGTTCCGAAGAACGCTACAAAAACTACAGCGACGGCGATTGATGCGAAGGCTGAGGCGGCAGGCGTAGTTCCCCAATCCACAGTAATTACCGGAGCCCAGCAGGCACCTCAGTCGACAATGACATCAGCGTTAACTACAGTACCGCCTAATTCTGTCCCTGTAAGCGGTGGCTTCGGAGAGGCAAACAAACAGGCTGGTTCAGCGGCACAGACAAAACCAGAACCAGGCTTCGAGCTTGTTTTCGCAGTTATCGGGCTGGTTGCAGTCAAGTATCTGGTGCTTCAAAGGCGCATCCGCAAATGAATACATCATAAAAAAGTGTATTCACTGCGGTTTTTTCTTTTTGAGGTACAATACAAGCGCCAGTATTCCAGCGAGAGCGGTTAGCACTTCAAATCCAGGCAGCCAGTTCCCGTTATTCTGCGTCGCATTCGGCGTTGTCTGGCTATCCGCCCTTACAACGATGGTAAGAGGCCTGGTATAGTCTTCAGGATGTGAGCTGTCATCCCCAAAATAATAAATGATCCTGCCCTGGACGTCGAATTTTCCTATCTGGTTCGCGCGCATCCTGACCTCGATATCCCTCCCCTTTCCAGGGGGGATCTCGTAAGTGGTTGTAAATTGACCTGCACCGGACTCCACGAACTCCGATGAAGTGACACTCATACCGGAAGGCGGGAGGATGATTACCTGGACG
>CABMHZ010000033.1 GCA_902386115.1 uncultured archaeon
GAACGCATATGTCAATATCTTGATGATATCAACAAAATGCCTGTGATTTTCAAGTGGAAATACAAAATGGATGAGATGCCTGGCAAGATTGAATCATTGTAATGTTAATTTGGAATCGATATACTAGGAACTGATTTATTTTTTGGGTGCATCTTTCTCCGGGTTGTGTTCGAGCGAAGAATTTATTATTTTGTACCAGAAATATGCCATTATAACCAGGGAAACGACTACAGCAAGACCCATTAAATCAAAGATAACACTGATGTCTTTCAGAACCAGGATCTTTAAAACATCAAATAATTCAAGTAGCCTCCTCATGACAATAAATGCCCCTGTTGTGAAAATAAAAGCCCAGTTCCTTACAAGGAATTTGGGGTCAAGGAATACCCGGGCTTTCAATAAGTTCAGGTCAACCCGATTCCAGACAAAGAAGATCTTCATGACAAAAATGTAACCGATAAACCCGGAAATAACTGAACAGGCAAGCAGGATGATATTTACGGTATTTTCCATGTGAATAAAATATAACTGTTCAATTAAATAATTTTCCTTTATTTCCCGGATTCAGAAAAGTTTATGATGAGCCTGAACCTTAATGACATAGGGTGAAATAATGACCAACCTTAGCGAGATACATGTTACAAAAACGATAATGAATGAATTCCTGGATGATTTTAATGAGAATATCCTTGACACCGATATAGTCATTGTGGGCTCAGGACCGTGCGGCGTCACGGCTGCAAAATACGCGGCTGAACTGGGGCACAAGACAGTAATGATCGATAGGAATATTTAAGGCGGCGGCGGAATGTGGAAGGGAGGTTTTCTGTTGCCCAAGAACACCGTTATGGCGCCGGCGCATGAGATACTTGAAGAGTGCGGCGTGAAGCTCAAGGATGCCGGGAACGGGCTCTATGTGTGTGATTCTTTCGAGATGGTCTCAAAAATGCTCGCAAGTGCGTGCGATGCGGGTGCGAAACTGCTTAATTCCACGAACGTGGAAGACCTTGTTCTCAAGGAAAATCATGTTGACGGCGTTGTGATCCAGTGGTTCCCTGTCCAGCAGATGCCCAAGTTCATCACCTGCATGGATCCTATCGCAATAAGGTCAAAAGTCGTGATCGATGCAACCGGGCATGATTCATTTCTTGTCAGGCGGCTTAGCGAGCAGAGGCAGGGCATTCCAGTACCAAAGGGCTGCGGCTCACTATGGGTTGACGAGGCTGAAAAGCAGACCGTTGAACTTACGCATGAGATATATCCTGGTCTGATAGTTGCTGGAATGTCCGCGACTTCAACTTACGGCGCGCCCAGCATGGGACCGACTTTTGGCGGTATGCTGCTTGCAGGAAAGAAGGCGGCAGAGCTTGCGCATGAGAAGATAATCGGAGTTAAGGTAAAAAGCGCGGGCAAAGTATTGAAAGTGGGACATCGCGATGTCCTCGTGACCGAATAAAGCTGAACGTTTATGGGGCGATAAGCCCCTGATTCTCTTTTTTTTAATACATCTATCTTTTTATAGTATGGGCTTCCATCGTTATTAGTGGAGGGAAAACACGATGAACTATGGATTAGGCACGATGGAAATAGGAGCAATGATCATCTGGCTTCTATTCTGGATACTGTTGATCATCGGACTTGTGCTTCTTATTAAATACCTGTGGGGAGGGCAGGAATCAGCTCTTGAAGTTCTCAAAAAAAGGTATGCAAGAGGAGAGATAAGTAAAGAGGAATTTGAAGAGAAAAAGAAAGGTATCATATGAGAAAGTTTTTGCTCGTGATAATCCTTATCGCATTAGGCGTTCTCGGTTATTATGTCATAAACGAGGTCTATACTTCTGTTTTCATTGTGCAGTCATCCGATTACCAGAGCAACGGGGAGCGCATTTATTTTACGGCAGCCTCAAGCTCCGGCAAACCTATCGTTGCGAGGATAGGAACAATGACCACCTAGAGCGGTATGATGAGCTGTGCTTCATGCCATCACGCTGATGGAAAAGGGGGTCCGGGGAATATGATGCCGCGGATATATAATTCCCCGGATATCAGGTATTCGGTATTGACGGCAGGTAATCCGCCATACACGGACGACCTCAAGCGGGCGATCACAAAAGGCGTTGACTCTGAGGGAAAGAAGCTTGAGCCGCCCATGCCGGTCTGGAAGATGTCGGATGAAGACATGAACGACCTGATAGCATATATTAAATTATTGAACTAAATCATTCATAGCATCAATAAAAAACCCCAACGATCTATAAGATATGCTTTATCAGAGATAGATATGCTAAAATCGCGAAGGAACGGTTTACGGTCCGGGTTTTGGCAGGACATTACGAAAAATCTGAATTATTGCATGACCGACCAACCCCAAGAAAGTAGATATTAGGAAAAAAACGTAGAAAAAAGGAATGACAAAGATAAAACCCGGGCTTTTCGGCACCAGACTTATAAATAATAAAGCGCACCCTGCCGTGAAAAAAAAGATTGCTAATTTGAGCTTGGTTCGAAAGGAAAAATGATAATTTAAATTTACATGTAGAACCTTTTCTGATACAATGCGAAGAAGCAACAAGGCAAGAAATATTATGGATGAAAATACCCCATATAAGTAAAGCAAATCATTTCCGTCCAGGTGGCTGCGGCCTGCATAGCCAGGGATAAATTGGATGAGAAAAAGGAACGGTGAGAAAAAGGTATCGATGCCTACCTTGCTTAAAAATGAAAGCGGGAGAAAAATGAATATGGATAGGAAGGAAAGAACCATTGGGGCTGAGACAACTGCATCAACATAATCTAAACTGAGGGAAATGATTATTATCAGTAAAGTTTGTGGTGGAGTGATCGGCTTATTGACCTTTGATGAATTTGTCTTCTCCTTGTTCTCCCCTATGACATCAAAAAACTGAATAAAATCCATAATACCACCTTGACTCATTCAAGAGATAAACTACTATAAAATACTTTTTTAAATATATAGATAACTCCTCTTAAGAATTGTTTAATCAAAAAACACAATGAGAAATAGTATTATATCCAATGTAATAGTATAATATTATAATTTATGATTCGCCAGCGATTCGTTATTGACACCAGCGCCCTCACAGATACCCAGACGCGTGAACTGGAAGGTGGAGGAGCGCTCTGTGTCACCATGGGCAGCATCCTTGATACCATAGCAGAGGCGCGCTTGCACCTGGGGATAAGCTGCTACATACCTTTCCCATCGGTTTATAACGAGATGAGGGATTTTGCAAAGAATAACGGCTGCGGCGAGGATACCCTGGATAAAATAGATACCTGGCTCGTGAAAAAGACGCCTGACAGGTACGAGGTGAAGATTCCCTCGAAGATTTTCTACGATTATGTGGATTTCATGCGCGGGCGCATCAATAAAGGGATGGACGTGGCTGAGGAGGCGATATGGGAAGGTTCGACCGAGTGCCTTTTCCGCACTACCAAGGCAAAGACAAAACACGAGATAGAGCCTGAGATCCAGCGTGAGGTCATAGGCGAGATAATAAGTAAATTCAGGGATAAGTACAGGAGCGCCCTGCGATACGGGATACTTGACAGCGCGCCTGATATCGACGTGCTTTTACTTGCAAAAGAGCTTGACGCCGCAGTGGTAGCAAGTGACATGGGCATCCAGAAGTGGGCGGAACAACTGGGACTTCGTTTCGTGAACGCAAAGTCGTTCCCTGCCATGATAAAGGAATACCTGAAGCGGACTAAAACAGATAAGGGCGCAAGCATGATTTAATCTGTGGTACTATTAACAACTCCACAGCCATTAAGGTGGAGATGCTCCGTGACTGCTGATAATATATGTTCTCGTGTATTCATATCCAAAAAATTTACCATCGGATAGGCTGGAATATGTGCATGATTATGCTCAAAAATCAAAAATAGCAAAATTTAATTAAGCTTATAATACACAAAGATTAGGCAGTGCTTTATGAAAGAAGTAACTTATTATCTTAATAATAAATATTTTATCTTAATTACTATTGCAATCCTTGTTTTATTCTTTAGTGGATGCGTAGGTGGAGATAAAATTGCCGATATTTTAAACAATATGGAAAAATATGATGGAAAGGAAGTGAATCTTAAAGGCGAAGTCACAGATGTATTGTCTATGCCTTTCGTATCACAAGGAGCTTATAAAATAGACGATGGCACTGGCAGTATATGGGTGGTAACAACAAGTGGTACACCAATAAAAGGCAAAGAAATTTCTGTTAAAGGTATTGTAAAGACAGCATTTAAATTTGGCACAAAAAGTCTTGGAACAGCTGTTTTTGAAGAGGTTAGAAATCCACCTCTGGTGTACATTCCCGAAAACATTCCGATGTCAATGACTATGATATACTTTTATATCGCTGCATTCGGTTTCCTGTCGATCATCTTCCTGACCCTGCGGGATATCCGCATATACCACCGCACAAAGATAAAATCATACAGGAAAGGCGCGCTGAAGGGGATGATAGCAGGTGCACTTGCGATCATCGGGATGGGAGTCACTATAGATAACGCGCAGATAGGGCTGACGATAATATTTGTTGCGATTTATCTGAACGGGAAAGGCAAGCGTGAGGATGTGTTCGGGGATGCGCCGATGATAAAGAGGGTGTTGGGGGAGACAAAGATTAAAAAATAAAAACTGACCGTTAACGATCTTTACTCTTTATCGGCTTTCTCCATTTTTCATGGTTGGCTTTCCATTTCTCATAATTCTCTATAAATATTGCTTCATCAGGTAATAATTCCATGGCTTTACTATAGGCATTAAGGATGTCGCTTTCGGGAGAACGCAACCAACTCAGAGTTCTTGCAAGGTCAAACCAGCACCATGCAGTTCTTACTTTATCGTCTGAAAGCTGTATTGCCCTGCGCAATAGTTCAGCCGCTTCCTGATTCAATCGCTTTCGTACATACCAATCCCTCTCTTTTGATGCTAATATATTCTTTGTCTGTGCGTATTCATGCACTGCCTTTTGGTTCTCACGAAGTATATCAAAGTTTGATGCAAAAACTTTATGTGCCTCCCTCAAGCGTCCCGCTCTCTTATACAATATTGCCAATTCTATGAGTTCATCCCATGTTGGGACTTTTTTTAAAGCTTGTTCCAAATTTGCCAGTGCACCCTTTCTATCACCAGTCGCCCATAGATGGGCACTATTACGTAAAGAATGAATTACAACATATTGGGGATGAGCCGGTAAAATGACCCGGAAATAAGTCCTCCCGGCGTCAAATTCGAATTTCGGCTCCGGGGAACCATTTTCTCTCATTTTTCTGCGTATTTTAGGTATTCCGGTCCCTCGTCCTTCAGCAAGATCGAGTTCTTTAAGAAACTCGAAATTGAAATCCTCAAGTCTCTTTTTTGCAGGAAAACCAGCAAGTTTCATTCTTGTTTCCCGTGATGATGCATCCTTGGCATGTTTTTCCTGATCTATC
>CABMHZ010000034.1 GCA_902386115.1 uncultured archaeon
AAAGAGGTAATGGCATGGGGGAATTGCAGAAATAACAAAAATGCAAAAGTCAATTGGCAATTTACAGCCAAAGATGCACGGATAAAATTATCCAAACTTTATCCGACTATAGAGATTTGACTGGACAATAGTAGCCCTTATTGCATTTGGATATTTTGGCGGGAAGGATTAGATGTATTCCTGTTCCTGAATGCTTTCCATATTTCAAATGCAATAAATATGCTTGAAGCCAAAGCTGCCGAGAACAGCCAGTCTGCAATGGACAAAGGAACAGTCCCGAACACGCTCTGTAGCTGCGGAAGATAGATTATTGCAGCCTGGATCAGAATTGCCCCGGCAATTGAAAGCACAGAAATCCTGTTGGAGAAAAAGCCGATCCTGAAAATCGAATGGCTATGAGATCTGCAATTCAGGACATTGAAAAGCTGGAAAAAGACAAAAGTCGTAAATGCTAATGTCTGTGCTTTTTGATGGTCAACAGATAACATATAAGCGAATATCCCCAGCGTTCCAAAAGCCATCATGGCGCCGGTAGTTATTATGTACTCCAGCATTTTCCTTGAAAGTATCCGTTCCCGCGGATCGCGCGGCGGCTGTTTCATCGATTCCTTATCAAGCGGTTCCACGCTGAGAGAAAGCGCAGGAGGTCCGTCAACAATTACATTTATCCAGAGGAGCTGCAACGCAGTAAGTGGAAGTGGCAGACCAATAAGAGTCCCGATAAAAACCGTTAAGATCGCACCCACATTCGTAGAAAGCTGGAATCTTAAGAACTTTTTTATGTTCTCATATATTCCTCTTCCTTCCTCGACCGCGCTGACGATTGATTTAAAGTTATCATCAGCCAGGATCATGTCGGATGCTTCCCTTGCGACATCAGTTCCTGTTATACCCATTGCTATCCCGATATCCGCTTTTTTCAGGGCAGGAGCATCGTTCACCCCGTCTCCTGTCATCGCAACAATATGTCCCTGGCTTTTAAGCGCTTCCACGATCCGCAGCTTGTGGTCGGGGGAGACCCTTGCGAATATTATGATATCTTCAACTATCGAATTCAAGTCCTTGAGCGCATCGATCTCAATACCGGTAAGTATCTTTACTTCAAGCCCCAGCTGTTTTCCGATAGCAGCAGCCGTGGAAGGATGATCGCCTGTTATCATTATCACTTTTATTCCCGCATCCTTGCATTTTTGTATTTCCCCTTTCACTTCCTTTCGCGGCGGGTCGATCATTCCCTGCAATCCCAGGAAAATGAAACTATTTTCAGAAAAATCCCCTGAGAACTGTTTGTACGCAAAACCGAGTACACGTAATGCTTCTCCTGCGAGTTTTTCGTTGGCTCCCAGGATATTTTCTTTTTCTTCATTTGAGAGCTTTATTAATTTCCCGTTTATCAATACATTATCGCATAAGTTCAGAAGTGTGTCAGGGGCTCCTTTTGCATAAGCCGTGTTCCCTTGTATCGTGATCATGTATTTGCGCTCTGAAGAGAAGGAGATCTCAGATGTTCTGGGGCTTTCTCTCTCAAGCTCGCCTTTTACAAGTCCTGCTTTTGCCGCGCAAACAAGAAGCGCTATCTCCGTAGGATCTCCAAAAATTTTACCTTCTATACTTGCATCATTGCAGAGTGCCCCTGCCTTCAAGAGAATATCAAAATCCTTTGGGTCTTTTGAGAATCCTCCTTCTATGGAATAACCTTCTCCCCCGACCTCGATTTCCTCCCTGTTTGCATAGAGTTTTTTGACTGTCATCTCGTCGCAGGTGAGTGTTCCGGTTTTATCCGTACAGATCACCGTAGTTGAGCCCAGTGTTTCAACTGAGGGCAGCCGTCTTATAAGAGCATTCTTTTTTGCCATTCTCTGTATGCCGATGGCTAAAGTTAAGGTCACAACTATCGGCAAACCCTCAGGAATAGCTGCGACCGCGAGGCTGACTGTAGTGAGGAACAGCCTGAAAATTTCTTCTCCCCGCAAAAAACCGGTGATGAATACGATGATACATACAAATGCAACTGTATAGCCTATGTGCCTGCTCAACTGTTCAAGTTTTTTCTCAAGAGGTGTACTTTCCCCTTCTGACTGGATAAGCTCTGCAATATTTCCTATTTCCGTTTTTATCCCCGTAGCAGTTACAACCGCCGTCCCGCGCCCGTTCACTATTATTGTTCCCTGGAACAGCATGTTCCTGCGTTCCCCTATTTGCAGGTCATCTGCCATCGCCTCGATTGTCTTTTCTACTTGTATGGATTCGCCGGTGAGAGAGGATTCCTGCGCCTGGAGATTTACGGTCTCAAGTAATCTTGCATCAGCCGGGACTTTATCGCCTGTTTCAAGAAATATTATGTCTCCTGGCACGATCTTTGCCGTTTCTATCTGGGTACGAACCCCGTCTCTCAATACTTTAGCTTTTGGAGAGGATATCCTTCTCAGTGCATCTATAGAAGTCTGGGCTTTGTATTCCTGCGTGTAGCCAAGTGTGGCATTTATCAGAAGTACGACCATTATTGCGACGGCTTCCGTGTACTTCTCCATAAATATTTCAATTACGGCTGCTATCAGGAGGATCAATATCAGATAATTTTTGAACTGTTCAAGAAAAATCCCGATCTTTGATTTCTTCTTCTTATCAGGAAGAATATTCTCACCGTATTTTTTAAGACGGAGGAGCGCCTCTTCACTTGTGAGTCCCTGTTCTTTAACGCCGATTTCTGCTAAACCTTCCTCTTTTGTCATGGAATAATAATTTTTCATTTAACCCCTTTATTTAACTAATAAATACCCGTCCGTATAGCACTTATGTTTTTTTTGCTTCGACCTTTATCATATGACGCAGGTAAACGCGCCCGTTGAACCGTTTTTCTTTTTTCGATTCCTCTATCCTGCATGAAAAACCGCCAAGCAAACCCTTCAATTCATTTTTATCGAAATAATGGTATATGATGCCTTTTTTCCTATTAAATGTATCCGGCTCCACTTCGCTTCCGCCGTATCTCATATCCTCTTTACCCATGACTTCAAGGAAAAGCCTGCCTCTGCGGGGCAGAAGCCTCCTGAATTCGCTGACAGCCTGCTCACGTTCTGATAATAGGAGATGCTGGAGGACACCGCAGCACCATATAACATCAAACGAAGCATCCGGAAAAGGAAGACGGCAAATATCAGCAGCCAGGAATTCGATATCAAGTTCACGGGATTTGCTCACCTTTGCTGCCATCTTAAGAGCGCCCGGGGAAACATCCACTCCAGTCACATCAAACCCGCGCATCTTCAACGGTATTGTGTATTTCCCGGTCCCGCATCCCGCATCCAGGAGGCGCCCCTTGCATCCGGTACCCAGCGGGTCGAGCGAGTAATGCCCCTTCCATATACTGCTCTTATATTCGGTTTTCCAGGCTTTGATGTGTTCGGTCATGCTTTTCATTAGCCGCAGATGAACACCCGGAGTCACGAGCCTCCCGAGTCGCGCCTCGGGAGGGCGCGTCCACGTATGCCCGCAGGCATACGTGTT
>CABMHZ010000035.1 GCA_902386115.1 uncultured archaeon
ATCTACACCCACTTCAGTAAAAAGCTCGGGGTTGGTGAGCGGAAGTTCAAGCGTTTCCACGACTTCATCTATCTGCCTGCTGAGTCCTCCGATCATGTTATAATCCACATCAGGAGCCTCTATGAGTTCCATTACCCGCGCACGGACGTCTGCGGATTTTGACAATACCCTGACTATTGAAAGGTTGCCTGTGACCGCCACACGCGCCCCTGCCTCCATCTTTGCTTTCATTTCATCCGGTATTATCGTGACGATTTCCTGGTTGCTGCCGTGCTGACGAAGAAGCGCCATATCATCGAACAGTTCAACCACACTGCAAATGAACAGGGGTGGTTTCTTCAGCTGTTCGATCTGTTTCTGGTAATCGGTTATGGTCTGGACATATTTATTATTCAGTATAGCTGCTTCGAGAAGCTTTGAATGCATTTCTTTCATCTGCGTTTTCAGGGTATCTATGGATTCCTCTAGTTCCCGTATCTTTGCCTCATTTACCGAACTTTCAGCAGATGGCGTTCTCGCAATTGCATTGTCCATAATAGGCTAATTAGGTTTTATACCTTATAAATATTGAGTGCATATGTTTATAATATACCAGCTAAATTAGACCGTCCAATGAAGCTAATTGCATTTGTCGGGATGCCAGCATCGGGTAAGTCCGAAGCTTCTGCTGTGGCGCGCAGTTTGAAAATACCTGTTGTCAGTATGGGTGACGTGGTACGTGAAGAAGCTGCAAGGAAAGGTTTACCTCCCACAGACGAAAATATCGGCGGTACGGGAACCGCTTTACGCAGGGATGAGGGGATGGATGCGATCGCAAAACGCTGCGTTCCAAAGATACGGGCGCAAAAGGGAGATGTTGTAGTGGTTGACGGTGCAAGGAACATAGAGGAAGTAACTTACTTCAAGAAGCAGTTCGGGGAAGATTTTAAGCTTATTGCTATAAATGCGCCGTTTGAATTGAGGTTCGAACGGATGAAAAAACGCGCCCGTTCAGACGATACGACCGGGATCGAGGAACTAAAAAAACGGGATGAACGCGAAAAGGGCTGGGGTCTGGACAGGGCAATCGGGCTGGCGGACATAACCATAAATAATACCGGTTCAATTGAAGAATTCCAGAGAGAAATAAAAACATTGATCCGGACATTATGAACGTAACTATCAGGGTATCTGCACTCATATATCCAACAGAAACTGAAGAAAAAGTAAGGAAAGCTATAACGAATATATTTCCTCTGGATCTATCGCCCAGGGATTTCGGGACACCTCAGCTTTACGGTGAGGGGGGAATTGAAAATCTTCGAAAACTTCACATGCTTTTAAGGGAGTTTCGCATACTTGACGCTGCAAGGCGGATATTCACAAACAGCATTGAAGCCAATACGATATGGTTCAGCTTGAATAAACAGGTAGCTTTTGCAGGAAAGGTGAACTTCCCTGCCTCAGAGGAAAACCTGGGCTCGATAAATGTCGAAATCTCTTCAGATAACACGGAAGACATTTTGAAGATCATAGACTGGCTTGCGCCTGAAACCGTGGAGGGTGAGCCTATAATGGAGATAGAGTTGTAATGGGTTTTACTGAATATCTGGCAGCAAGGGAATTTGCTTCGAATACAGGTCAGCCTGTGATCACCTACATATTCGTACTTGCTCTTTTGCAGTGCATTTTCGCCATACTGTTTCTAAGGAAAAAAGGGGACAGGTATTACGAGTACCTTATAAAATGCCTGTACGTCGGCACAGGATTATATATTCTCGGATTCATGGTAATCATCTTATTCCATATCCAGATATATAACACGGTATTGATCGAATATCCGGCAGGTTTGCAGCTTCCAGTCGAGAGCAGCAGATTTGCAGTGCCCCTCTGGATAGAATCTGAAAAACTCTATTTCTGGGCGATGGTCGCTTCGGTATTTGCATTGACCGTTAAGGGGCGCAAAGAACTTCTATCATTTCTTGGCATCATATTATCCGTATTTTCATCGTTAGTATTCTTTTTCTCAAATCCATTTAAGGACCCCCTGCCCATTGTGAACGGTGAAATAACGAGATGGTATGCAGCACTTGCCGGCAATGACAATATCTACCAAGTAGCCGGAACCCTCTACGGGCGCATTACTTATTACTATAATGCAACGTATATGTGGGCACACCCGCCATTGCTTTTCATCGCGTACGCTTCGCTTATTATTACGTTTGCAGCGTGCGTTTATATGCTCATGAGCCATGAACGGGTCTATGATGAGATCGCATACAGATATGCGAAGCCGGGATATATCCTGCTGACTGCAGGAATGCTTATCGGCTACCCCTGGGCATTAGAGGCATGGAAGGACAGTGCATGGTGGTGGGATCCCAAGATAAGCGGCTCGATAATGATGTGGGTGCTTTACAGCGCATACCTTCACGCCCGTATTTACGTTGACAGGGGAAAATTGTGGAGGACTACCGCACTGCTTGGTATACTTTGTTTTGTTTCGCTTGTATTCACATATCTTCTCACCTATATCGTTCCTGGGATACATTCAGTGGTGCAGCCGTGAAACCGAAGAACTACGATTATTATCTCATCGTACTGACGACGATAATTCTATTTGCTATCGGCATTGTGTGCGTTTACGGCATTACGTATTACAATTACCTTTCCGCTGTTCCGGGATGGACGGAAACGACCCTGTACCTCCAGTTCATTGATAATATGAACTCATACCTCTACCCTTTCCTTGTATTTCTCCTGATATCGCTTGGTTTATGCATACCGAAAAGACTTTTTGAACAGGATATCCTTATAAAAATAAGCGCACTTTCGCTGGCAGCAACGGTTATCCTGTCGTTTTTATTGGGCATGGAGACCGCGATGGATATTTTACTTGCGGTGATCGCAGGAATCCAGGGGATCGTTCTCATAATGACTTTTAACAGGAACAGGGCTGTAAGATTTGAAAAAGAAGGTTATCTTGTGAGGATGGGTTCGTCGATGCTGCACCTGGGAATAGTAGTACTTATATTCAATTTTGTGACACTGAGAGAAAGCCAGTTTCACATTTTGATATTCTGGGCAGGGACGCTGTTCGTTACAGCGGGGAATATTTTCTCTTTTTACCCGGAAAGGATGAATTTCCTGTTTAAGAGATAAAACAAAATAATATTTATATTCAAATTCACAATGAGTGTTCGATGGATACTATTATGGAATTCGGGACTAAGCGGGTAAAGCCGAATGTAAGGATGCTTTCTGACATGAAGGATGTCATATACGATAAGATCTGGCTATCCGCTGCTGATAATTTTGAGCTTTATTACATGTACCGCGACCTGGCGCTGAGTAAAAGTGATGCCCAGGTCGTGAAAGAGCACGGTCTGAGGTATGATATTACGGTCATTCCGCCCTGCATGCTGGGGTGTGAATTCGTAAAAACAGCAGGGCATTATCATCCTTGTGTGCCCGGAACAGACGTCACGTTCCCGGAAGTTTACGAAGTATTAAGCGGAGAAGCTCATTACGTCATGCAAAAACCGGACAGGGATTCAATAAAGGATGTAATAATGGTTAAAGCAAAACAGGGAGATAAGGTGATAATCCCCCCGGGTTATGGTCATCTTACTGTCAATGCTTCGAATAAGGTGCTCAAGATGGCGAACTGGGTTGCGCGGGATTTTGAATCGATTTATTCGCCCATAAAAGAGAAGGGAGGAGGAGCATATTTTATCCTGAAAGACGGGATCGTGAGGAACCCTACCTATGATAGCGTGCCTGAATTGCGGATATCGCAGCCTTCCAATGTCAAAGAAACAGGGTTTGTGAAGCACAGGGAAATGTACGGGCTGGTAAAGGATATAGGGAAACTGAAATTCCTGACAGAACCTCAAGAATATGAAGGGTTGTTCGAAGATATTTACATGTGAAAAACGAGGTTGTTCGAATAAATGCCAGGTAAAAACATTATCTCAAAGCAAATTGAACCGTAATTATTATTAAGTACTAAAGTGTAGAGTGGGTTAGATGAGTGACTTAGAGGCATTCGATATGGCGGGCAGCCCTGTGAAAGTAGGAAGCAACGTGCTTTATATTGCGACGGGGACAAGGGGAACAGTGACGGAGATCATGTCAGATGAAGACGGCACATGGGCTCTTGTAGATAAGACGAACTTATATTATAAGACAGAAGTCCTGAAAACCATTAAAAGAACGGACGAAAAAGAACTCACCGAGAAACAGTTCACTCTTGATGAAGTAAACCAGGTTTTAGAGAAACAAAAAGAGTTCGTACCGACTGAGATGGACCATTCTAATGTGGAAAGTGGCGGATAGGTAAAACGAGAAAAATTTTTAAAAAAGCATGAAGCTAAGCCACGAATTATTTTGTAATGTATTATCATGAACGATTCGCAAAATTTAAGTACTATAAGGGAATAGGTGGGTTGTACAAGGGATTGCAATGGCAGAACGATACAATAAACAAACAATATTCTGTGGTAAAGAGAACATCAATATCTTTTTTTAAGTTCTATACGCAGGATATTGTCAATCGCTCTTGTTGTGTCGCTGCCGTGTGACCAATTTCTTGGATAACACAAAAATAAGGAGGTAAATAAACGTGGCTGACACAATAGACCTATATAGCGACAGAGGAGCAAAACTCAAATCAGGTGTCGATGTAAACGACATAAGCCCGATGAGAAATGCCGCTATAAAAAGTATAGTCACCGGTATAAAGCGAACAGCAGCCGTTGACTTAGCAGGAATCGAGAAAACCTTGGCAACATCCGCAATCGGTGGCAAGGGCAGAAAGATCCCTGGAAGAGAAATGAAATTAGACATAGTAAAGAACGCTGAGAAGATCCGAGCCGCAGTTGCCGATATGGTAAAGGTAGACAGCGGCGACGACACAGTTGTAAAATCCTTAAACGGTGGAAAACAGCTTATCGTCCAGGTCCCATCAACAAGAATAGATGTAGCAGCAGAGTATGTATCTTCACTCACCTGCGCAGCATCTGCAACAACACAGGCACTCATAAGCCAGTTCAACATCGGCATGTTCGATGCACCAACCATCAAGTCCGCAGTCTGGGGACAGTACCCACAGACACTGGATATGGTCGGCGGCAACGTCAAGTCGATCGTCGAAATCCCACAGAAAGATGAAGGCTTTGGTTATACACTGAGAAACGTCATGGCAAACCACCTTGCAGCAACCTGCAAGTTCAACGCCATGAACACAGCAGCACTCTGCTCAATCCTTGAGAACACAGGCGTCTTCGAAATGGGAGATGCAATCGGTAATCAGGAAAGACACAGATTAATGGCATTCTCATATCAGGGCTTGAACGCAAACAACCTGGTATATGGAACAACAAAAGCACTGGGCAAGACCGGTACCATTGGTTCAGTAGTTCAGGCATGCGTCGAAAAGGCAATTGCAGATAAGGTAATCACCGCAGATAAGAAATTCGCATCTGGCTATACTACCTATAAGACCAATGATGTCGGAAAGTGGAATGCATATTGTGCAGCAGCAACTTTGATTGCAACACTCATTAACTGCGGCGCTCAGAGAGCACCACAGTCAGTATCGGCAGTATTGCTGTATACCAACGACCTCATTGAGAAAGAGACCTCACTCCCAGGATGCGACTTCGGCAAAGTAGAAGGAGCAGCAGTTGGCTTCTCATTCTTCTCGCACTCCATCTACGGCGGCGGAGGACCTGGTGTCTTCAACGGTAACCACGTCGTTACCAGACACTCAAAGGGTCTCGCAGTACCATGCGTAGCAGCAGCAGTTGCTCTTGACGCAGGTGTGCAGATATACAGCCCAGCCAAGACATCCGGATTAGTAGGAGATGTCTTCAGCTCAGTCGATGAGTTCAGAGAGCCAATCAACGCAGTTGCGGGGGCCGTATAAGGAGAATTGAATGGTAAGAACTGCTACAGTCACGGATAGACTTAAAAATGTCAGGATATTTCCACAAAGGTTATTGCAGCCTGAAACCGCAGAGAAACTCTTGAACGAGCTTGATCAGGTAAAAGGCGTGGTAAGAATGCTTATCAGTGGGAAGAACCTTCCAAGAAAAATAACATGCGGACCGGGAACCGGCAAAGATGTTAACCATCCTGACAGGATAATTATCCATGTCAGTGGTTGCGCATTTGAATTGCATGTTATAGTGGGCGAAGTTCTTGTCGAAGTGGAAAATGAAAGTGTAGTAGACGAACTAAAGAAGGCGTGTGAGCGAGCGCTACCCTTCCCGTTTGAAATGAAACGTGGCTACTTCATTAAATCAAAACCCACTCTGACCGACTATGGTAAGTATGGGTTCAAAAGCAAGACTGATGAAACCATCAATCTTGAAGATGAACGATTACTCGGTCTTATTGACCCGCATGCAAAAGTGGAACCCAATCTCTGCATGATAAAAGCAGAGGGATTATGAGTTTGTCCAGAATCAGCAGAAGGAACCAATTCAAAAATACAAGGAGGAAAAAATATGGCTTATAAACCACAATATTATCCTGGCAACACATCAGTTGCTAAGAATAGAAGAAAACATATGGCTGGCGACCTCGAGAAAATGCGCGACATCTCAGATGAGGACTTAACCGCAATTCTCGGGCACAGAGCACCCGGATCGGACTTTCCAAGCACCCACCCGCCACTTGCGGAAATGGGCGAACCAGACTGCCCGGTAAGAGAAGTCGTAGAACCAACACCAGGCGCAGCAGCCGGCGACAGAATGAGATATGTACAGTTCGCTGACTCCATGTACAATGCTCCTGCAGTTCCATACTGGAGATCGTACCATGCAGCTATCAACTACAGAGGAGTCGACCCAGGAACACTGTCAGGCAGACAGGTCAACGAAATGAGAGAGAGAGATCTTGAAGAATTCTCCAAGGATGTTTGTCAGACCGAGATCACTGACTGGGGTCTTGCAGGCATGAGAGGCTGTACAGTTCACGGCCACTCGCTGAGACTTCAGGAAGACGGCACCATGTTCGATATGCTGGACAGGCGCAGACTCGAAGGCGGCGTAATGGTAATGGACAAAGATCAGGTAGGAGTACCAATTGACAGAAAGGTCAACCTTGGGAAACCAATGACCGAGTCCGAAGCAGCCAAGAGAACTACCTTCTATAGAATAGACAATGTCTCATTCAGAAGCGACAAGGAAGTAATTGAACATGTACAAAGAGTCTGGGAACTAAGAACCAAATATGGCTTCGTCCCAAAGGCGTGAGGTGATTCAAATGGCAGACCCAAGATTTAAGAAAGCAATGGAAACAAAGTACGCAAAAGAATGGGGATCCAACAAATGCGGCGGCCAAGCAAAGAACAAGATAACAGATAAGAAGACCAAATACCTCAGACTGGGCTATACCCAGAACCCGAGAAAGGTCGAAATGGCAAAGTGCGGCGCAGCGATCACCAAGAAGAGAGGATTACAGGCATACGATCCAAAGTTGCATCTTGCCGGTATCCCGATGGGTCAGAGACAATTGACCCCATATACAATATCTGGAACAGATATCGTATGCGACGGCGACGATCTCCACTTCGTCAACAATGCTGCAATGCAGCAGGAATGGGACGACATAAGGAGAACATGCGTAGTAGGACTTGACCTGGCACACGAGACACTTGAGAAGAGATTGGGCAAGGAAGTTACTCCTGAGACAATCAACTACTATCTCGAAGTCTTGAACCATGCAATGCCCGGCGCAGCAATTGTCCAGGAACACATGGTCGAAACACACCCGGCATTAGTGGATGACTGCTATGTGAAAGTATTCACAGGCGACGATACTCTGCAGGACGAGATCGACAAACAGTTCGTTATCAACATTGACAACGAATTCCCGGACAACCAGGCAAAACAGATCAAGGCAACAGTTGGCAAGACATCATGGCAGGCAGTGCACATCCCGACCATAGTCACAAGGACTGAGGACGGACCAGGCACAAGCCGCTGGATGGCAATGCAGGTCGGTATGACCTTTATCAGCGCATATCACATGTGCGCCGGTGAAGCAGCAGTCGGTGAACTTGCATTCACAGCCAAGCACGCAGGACTTGTCGAAATGGGTGATATGATCCCGGCTCGCAGAGCAAGGGGACCAAATGAGCCAGGAGGATTATCCTTCGGCCATATGGCAGATATCGTCCAGACAAGCAGGAAGACACCATAGGATCCATGCAACGTAGTCTTACAGGTAGCAAGCGGAGCAACAATGCTGTATGACCAGATCTGGCTCGGCGGCTACATGTCAGGCGGCGTCGGATTCACAATGTATGCCACACCAGCATACACCAACGATATCCTGGATGACTACCTGTACTGGGGCGCAGACTATGCAACGAAGAAGTACGGCGGATTCAGCAAGGCGAAAGCCACCATCGATACAGTCAAAGATATCGGCACAGAAGTAACCCTGTACGGTATTGAGATGTACGAGAAATATCCGACAACACTGGAAGACCACTTCGGTGGCTCACAGCGCGCAACTGTACTTGCTCTTGCAGCAGGCGGTGCAACAGCACTTGCAACAGGACACAGCAACGCCGGATTATCCGCATGGTATCTATCCATGTACCTCCACAAAGAGGCATGGGGCAGACTCGGATTCTACGG
>CABMHZ010000036.1 GCA_902386115.1 uncultured archaeon
AGCTGTCAGAATAAAAACTGTTAATACGAGACCTGTAACCGACGTGCATGCCCAGAAAATATACCCTGGTAACAACAGTGAAGATTTCATAAACACACCTCGAATTAAATGTGAAGTACCCGAATATAAATGTTCCTAAAAAAAAATAAATAAAAAATAAAAAAATTAAACTTTCTTGAGTTTCTCGATCCCAACTTTCTTAACATTGGGCTTGTTTATCTTGTCTGGCATCCATTTCGGTTTGTTCTTTGGCGCCGGAACGAGTTCCCTCCACCCTTTGTAGATATGTAATTTCTTCGTCCCTCTCTCCCTGAGCCTGATCTCAACAGGTTTGGATTTAGTTCCTTTGCTGCGGTTTGCGGCTTTCAATGCTGCCTGACGCGGCTGGTTGCCGGTGAATACTCCTGTCTCTTTTCCATTCTTTTCTTTTAATACATAATTTCTGGTTTTCGCCATATTTTTCATACCCCGACAACGATTTGTTGTCTTATCATTTAATTCTTCATGATACTATATAAATTTAACCCAAAAAAGCCGCGCCTTTGCATATTGGTTTAATTGGAAACAAATATCAGGAAGAAATTAATAAGTTTTCACTAATATATCGGAAAAACGTATCTACTATAAATCCATATAAGATAATGATTAATTCATATAAAAGAATGGAGGTTCTATGACAAAATTACTTTATGTCCAGACAAGCGGAATTGACACACCGGAACGCCTTTATTCACCGTTTATCCTTGCGCAGACCGCAAAAGCAATGGGAATAGACGCAACAATATATTTTCTCGGTATGGGGGTCACGGTCGTGAAAAAAGGTAGCGCAGAAAAAATAAAGATCGGACAGTTCCCGTCCCTAAGGGAAGTAATGGATCAGTCGTTAAAAGCGGGAGTGAAACTAATGGTATGCGAGCAAAGCTGCCAGCTCATAAATCTTGGAAAGGGAGAATTTATTCCTCCTGCTGAGATCGTCGGAGCAGCCACGCTCAACGACCTTGTGCTTGAAGCAGACGGGACAATGTGGTTTTAAGAGGGAATATGAAGGTACAATGGAAATGTTCATCATGTGGATACCAGTTCGAGGGTAAAGCGACACCTCCGGACAGGTGCCCGTCATGCAAAGAGGAATGCACTTTTATCGACGCGACCTGCTATATTCCTGAATGTGAAGGAATTGAGGGCAGGGACAGGCGAATATAATGGGATAATCCAGGTAAAACGATGAAACAGGTTTACATGGATAACGGGTCGGCTTCGCCCGTGGATGCGCGGGTGATTGAAGCCATGATGCCGTATTTCAACATGGATGTCGGGAACCCTTCCTCTCTCCATTCGGCAGGGCGGAAAGCAAAAAGAGAGCTTGAATCGGCACGTGAAGCTGTTGCAAAGCTTGCAGGCGCAGCATCTTCCAAATGCATCACCTTCACTTCCTGCGCAACAGAATCCAACAACCTTGCGCTGCGGGGTGCAGCATTGCGGTATAAGGATAAGGGGAACCACATTATCACGACTTCGATCGAGCACATGTCAGTGATAAATACAGTGAAAGACCTTCAGAGAAGCGGGTTTGAGGTCACTTATATCCCGGTCGGAAGGGACGGGCTTGTTGACCCTGAACGGATAAAGAATGCAATAACCGAAAAGACCATCCTCATTTCTGTGATGTACGCCAATGGCGAGATTGGGACTGTACAACCCATACGCGAGATAGGTGCGATAGCTTCTGATAAAAAGATACTGTTCCATGTAGACGGGACGGCAGCAGTCGGGAAAGTGCCAGTCAATGTTGAAGAAGAACATATCGACCTTCTCACCATTTCCTCAAACGACATGGGGGGACCAAAAGGCGCCGGCGCTCTTTATATTAAACAGGGTGTGAGGCTCATGCCTTTCATGCTGGGCGGGGGTCAGGAGGCAGGGATGAGAAGCGGTTCAGAGAACATCCCCGGCATTGTAGGGATGGGAAAAGCCGCCGATATCGCGGGAAAAGAGATGGCAGAAGAAGGCGCGCGGCTTATCAGAATGCGCGACAGGCTGATAGATAATATCCTGAAGACCGAATATACATATATTACAGGTCACAGGACAAAACGCCTTCCCGGCAATGCAAGTTTCAGGTTCAGCTTCATAGAAGGGGAAAGCATCATACTCCAGCTCAACGACATGGGCATCACTGCAAGTACGGGTTCAGCCTGTTCCTCAAAGACACTTGAGCCATCGCACGTGCTGATAGCCACGGGACTGCGGCACGAGGAAGCGCACGGGTCGCTTCTTCTTACGCTCGGAAGAACAAATACGGAAGAAGATGTTGATTATGTCATCCAGTGTGTCCCTGAGGTCGCGGCGCGTCTCAGGAGATTATCGCCCCTATATCCTAACAGGTGAAAAATATGGCAGAACAATTTGAATATTCAGAAAAAGTAATGGATCATTTCAGGAACCCGAGAAACGTCGGGGAAGTCAAAAACCCGGACGGTGTGGGAAGGGTGGGAAATCCAGTATGCGGCGACCTGATGGAGATACAGATAAAAGTAGAGAACAATATATTGAAGGATGTCAAGTTCAAGACATTCGGCTGCGGCTCAGCCATAGCCACAAGCAGCATGATAACCGAAATGGCTATCGGGAAGACGCTTGAAGAGGCGCTGAAGATCACGCGGGGTGACGTGGCGGCAGAGCTTGACGGGCTTCCGCCGATCAAAATGCACTGCTCAAACCTTGCCGCAGATGCCCTTCATGCAGCCATAAAAGACTACATGGCGAAAAAGGAAGAGAAAACAAAGACAGAAGCTGAAAAATACGATTTTGACGTTATCGTTGTAGGGGGAGGTCCGGGGGGATTGACCACCGGGATCCTGTGCGCATACAGGGGGCTAAAAACGGCAATTTTTGAGGCTTCAAGCTGGGGAGGCATACTCGCGTGGCTTTGTCCTACAAATATGGTCGAGAACTTCCCTGGACTGAGTGAAAAGACAACGTGCAAAGACCTTGTTGATACATGGATGGGTGAGGCGGGGAAGCTCAAAGTGGAATTAAAGAAAGAGCGGGTAAATGAGATCACGAAGGATATGAAAGTCATCGCGCAAAGCGGTGAATACAGGAGCAAGATAATAGTGCTGGCAACCGGGACTTCCCCTGCGACAGCAGGTGTAAAGGGCGAGGAAAAGTTCAGTAAGGAGGACCGAGGCGTCTATTATTATGTGACAAACCCGGATAAATTCACAGGGAAACGTGTTCTTATCGTGGGAGGAGGAAATTCTGCCGTTGACGCGGCACTCTCGATAGTTGACACGGCAGACCTTATAACCATAGCGCACAGGCATAATGAACTGCGCGCGGTGGAACATAAGCTTGAGCGCCTGAAGGCAAGCGATAAGATCAAAATACTGTATGATACAGAACTGACAGAGATAAGCGGGGCGGAAAAAGTGGAAAAAGCCATCATGCATGATTTGAAGGAAGACGAGACCATCCAGCAGGTGGTGGATTCAGTGATCCTTGCTGTGGGCATGACGCCGAATACCGAGATATTCAAAAAGCTCGGGATCGAGATGGATGAAAATGGTTACATAAAGACTGACAAGTCCCAGAAGACCAACATCGCCGGTATATATGCAGTCGGGGATATTGCTTCCGACCTCGCGCTTGTGGTGGTGGCTGTGGCGCACGGAGCCACAGTGGCGCATAATGCTTATATCGAACTGAGGAAGCCTTACTGGAGATGAAAAATGACTGATATTTACCAATTCATTACCGTAATGCAGCTTCCGCCAATCCAAAGTATTTAATACTCAATTTCATAAAATATTACACAGTACATTGTGAGAAAATTATGTTGCCACGCGGGGGAAAAACCATTACAGGAAAAATAAGGAAAAGAGACGGCAGGATAGTGGAATTCGACAGGTCAAAGATAGTAAATGCGGTCTTTAAGGCTTTTGTGGCATCAAAAAACAAGGACGGCAAGAGTGCCGGGGAAATAGCCGACCAGGTCGTGAAGATAATTGATGAAAGGATAAGTGGTGTCCCGGGCGTGGAGGATGTCCAGGACATCGTTGAGGAAGTCCTGATAAAAAATGGATACTCTGACGTTGCAAGGGGATATATCCTGTACAGGGAAAAGCGTTCGCAGATAAGAAAAGCCAAAGAATTTTTGGGCGTGAGGGACGAGTTGAAGCTCGGTGTTAATGCCATAAGGGTGATGCAGAGGCGGTACCTGCAAAAGGATGAGAAAGGGGAGGTCATTGAGACCCCTCTTGGTTTATTCAGCCGCATCGCAAAATCCATAGCTCTTGACCCTGAATCAGAGGATGAGTTCTTGAAAGCGCTCGTAAACCTTGATTTCCTTCCGAATTCACCCACGCTCATGAATGCAGGAACAGACCTGGGGCAGCTTTCTGCATGTTTTGTCATTCCTGTTGAGGATTCTCTTTTGAGCATTTTCGATGTAGTGAAGAGCATGGCGCTCATCCAGCAGTCAGGCGGAGGCACCGGTTTCTCATTCTCGCGCCTTAGACCATTTGGGGATATGGTGAGGTCAACTCACGGTGTCGCATCGGGTCCTGTCTCTTTCATGCGGGTGTTCGATACGACAACGGACGTTATCAAGCAGGGAGGAAAGAGGCGGGGCGCCAACATGGGAATATTGAGAGCCGACCATCCAGATATCATCGAGTTCATTATAGCTAAAACAAAAGAAGGCTTCCTCACGAACTTCAATATCTCTGTTGCTGTTGATGATAAATTCATGACCGCGGTCAAAAAGGACATGGAGTTCGATTTGATAAATCCGCGGAACGGGGAAGGTGGGAAGATGGTGCGGGCGCGGGAGATATGGAACCTGATAATCACGATGGCATGGAGGACAGGCGATCCGGGCGTGGTCTTCATAGACGAGATAAACAGGCGCAACCCCACGCCGCAAATCGGGATGATGGAGAGCACGAATCCCTGTGGTGAAGTCCCGTTGCTGCCCTATGAATCATGTAATCTGGGCTCGATAAACCTGGCAAAGATGGTCAAGGACGGGGCGATCGACTGGGAAAAGCTTGAAAAAACAATAAATGTCGGCGTGGAATTCCTTGACAATATAATTGACGTAAATAAATACCCGCTTGCTGAAATAGAGGCGATCACGAAAGCCAACAGGAAGATCGGTCTTGGCGTAATGGGTTTTGCGGATATGCTCGTGCAGCTTCGCATCCCATACGATTCCGAAGAAGCATTGAAAACAGGCGAAGAGATCATGAGTTTTATCAGGGA
>CABMHZ010000037.1 GCA_902386115.1 uncultured archaeon
GCCCGCAGACGATTAACCGAAAGGGGGTTTAAGGGGGACAGCGGAATGTCCCCCTTTTAATTAGACTAAGATCTTCTATTAATCTCTTAACCGAAAGTATTAATAGTACGCTCATCTGCGGCTAATATTTATTCTGGTTTATGCGTAATATCGTCATGTATTAAGTTTCGTTGCATCCCAAAAGCACATAAATCTCAAAAGCATTTTAAATACCGTGATAATCATTGGCATCGACCCCGGACTTGCAACGGTAGGCTTTGGTGTGATACAAAAAGAAAAAAACAGGATAACCCCTGTAAGCTACGGCTGCATAAGAACATCATCCGAAAAACAGAACCCGCAGCGCCTGCTGGAGATATACAACGAATTAAATGCCCTTTTCGAGAAATACGCGCCTTCGGAGATCGCTGTGGAAAAGCTGTTTTTCACAAATAATATAACATCGGCGATGGGTGTAAGCGAGGCGCGAGGCGTTATCTTCCTTGCCGCGCAGCAGAAGAATATCCCGGTCATCGAATATACCCCGAAACAGGTCAAGCAGGCGATAACAGGCTCCGGGCGGGCGGACAAAAAGCAGATGCAAGAAATGATAAAAAAGCTGCTGGGTCTTGATGAGATACCCAAGCCCGATGATGCGGCTGACGGTCTCTCCATCGCCTTATGTCATATAAACTTCAGGAACTAGATCCGGCAGGAAAAATACATAGTCCCGGAAAATCCGGTTTTATTTTAGGATATATGATGAATTTCTATTCTTCAGGTAAATACACGATATTCCGCAGTCGCATCCCCTTAGTTCTTCCCACCTTTGATTTATGACACGGGTAACACATTTTATATTCTGGGTTTTACATTCCATACCTTTCCTCTCCCTTTTAGATTCATATTACCATTCAGATAGATATTATGGTAATTCAAATTATTATGATTATCATATATGCTATATATATGTTTGCATTTACATTTACATAATGATGTTTTATATCAAAAAGATTCCATAATTGATATATATCAAAGACTTAATTAATGTCATGAGTTAACAACATGATTTCACATATTTCAGGAGATATAGCCTATTGTGGCGATGGGTTCGTGGTAATTGATCTTAACGGCATGGGCTACCAGGTCAATGTAACTGCGCCTGCACTTACGCAACTCAGGGACGCAAAAGAGAAGGTGAAACTTTTCACTCATCTTCACGTAAGGGAGGATGCACTGACGCTGTACGGTTTTATGACTCCGGGAGAACTTGCGATGTTCAAGAACCTTATCAGCGTCACAAGGATCGGACCCCAGATAGCTCTGAACATATTATCGCAGATAAAGACCGGAGACCTTGCAGCAGCCATAATCCAGGAAGATGAAAAAGTGCTCAGGAATATCTCCGGGGTTGGACCGAAGAATGCAAAACGGTTGATACTTGAACTCCGGGACAGGATGAATGAGAATATGCAAAATATTGTCCCCGCCAGTACGAGTAACTTCAATAACGATGCGGTAAGCGCGCTTGTGTCCCTGGGATTCGCGCAGCGCGAGGCGCGGGAAGCTGTGGAATTCGTGTCACAGGGAATGAAACAGCCCACTGTGCAGGCGCTCATCAAGGCAGCGCTGCTGAAGCTGAAATAAAAATAGTCATTCCAATTTATCAGCGGATCCTTATCATACCAGAACCTTACAACAGGACTCTGCCGCTTGCATCAATCTCCCCTTTTTTGATGCGCGTGCTGGATATCGGCAATCCATCATCTGCAAGGACATAATCCACAAGTACGATTTTTACCTGCTTCAAACCTTTCTTGCTTCGTATGCTGTTTATTTTCAATGCGATCGGGTGAGTCTCAGGCGACACAACAATATAATCAAAATCTTCGTGAATGGTCGGACCGTAAGCGTCATCCAGCCTGACTATAACAGGATCGATCCCCAGAGACCTGATAAATCCAAGCAAATGCTCAAAGCGCTGTTGATAATCCGCAACCTCATGGGACTTGTTCCTCACCATTTCATCTGACGTGAGCCCAACAAATAATTCCCCGCCACGGCTTAACTCGGAGGCTTTTGAAAGAAGGGCTTTATGCCCCTCATGAAGCGGGTCAAAAGTTCCACCTACAGCAATTCGCGCCATATTCTCTGGATTGGGGAGGCAAAAGATAAGGGTATCTTTTAATATCTCCTGCGTGATTTTAGGGGGCATGAACGACGAGACGATACACTGGGCAGATGTTATAGCAGAAGAGGCGCTATCGCGGGGCAGCAGGCACACGGTCGCATCGGGAATTACCCCCTCAGGCGCTATCCACATCGGCAACATGAGAGAAGTAGTGACCGCAGACGCTGTTTTTAAGGCGCTTCGCGATAAAGGCGCGGATGTGCGGCTCATTTATATCGCTGACACCCTTGACCCGCTCCGTAAGGTGTACCCTTTTCTTCCAAAGGATTATGAGAACCACGTGGGGAAACCCCTTTCAGACATTCCGTGTCCATGCGGCAGCCATAAGAGTTATTCTGAGCATTTCCTGCTTCCGTTTATAGATGCTCTTCACACACTTGGTATAAAACCGGAGGTGTACAGGGCTGATGAACTCTATAAAGAGGGAAAATACGTTGATGCGATAAAGAAAGCCCTTGAAAACAGGGACGCGATAGCAAAAATCCTGTCAGAAGTATCGGGGAGAGAACTGGAACCCGACTGGAGCCCGTTCAATCCGATATGCACATCCTGCGGACGCCTGAACTCCACAAAAGTCACCGGATTTGACCCTGAAAGAGAGACCGTGGATTATGTCTGCAAATGCGGCTCATCAGGAACTGTTTCCATGAAGGGCGGCGGGAAACTCACCTGGCGTGTTGACTGGCCGGCGCGATGGCCAATATTCGGGACAACAGTCGAGCCTTTCGGCAAAGACCATGCCACAGCGGGCGGTTCCTACGATACCGGAAAGCGCATAAGCCGTGAGATATACGGCTACGAGCCGCCCCATCCGATCGTGTATGAATGGATAATGCTCAAAGGCAAGGGAGCCATGCACTCATCCACCGGGCTTGCTATTTCAATAAACGATATGCTTGAGATCGTCCCGACGGAAGTGCTGCGCTACCTGATAATAAGGCAGAAGCCGGAGAAGCACATCGAATTTGATCCGGGGCTTTCCCTGCTCAATCTCATTGACGAATATGCCAGGGTAGAGGGCGATAAGCGCGCGTACCAGCTTTCGCAGACAGAAGGCACAAAACCTTCAGATATTCCATACAGGCACATGGTCACTGCGGTTCAGATCGCCGATGACAGGGGTTTTGATTACCTGCTGACAGTCCTTGCGCGCACGAATTACGATACCTCGGATGTTGAAGCCATCAGGCAAAGGGCTGATAACGCGAGGAACTGGCTTGCGAAATATGCCCCGCTGTTCGTGAAATTCAAAGTGCAGGAAACGCTTCCCCCGCAGGTGAAGAGCTTCACGAAGGAACAGAAGATGGCGCTTGCGGTACTTGCTGATGAATTTGAACACGGCATGACAGGTCAGGATATTCACGATAACCTGTATAAGGTGGCAGAGAAGACAGGGCTTGACGGGAAAGCGGTGTTCGAGACCGTTTACCTTGCGCTCCTGGGATTAAAGTCCGGACCGCGCGCAGGGCATTTCCTTGCATCGCTTGAGAAGGATTTTGTGGTAAAGAGGTTCAAGGAAGCGAGCAGGTAAGTAGTCTTATTAACAACAATAATTTTCAGACCTTCACCAGAACCACAGTTGCATCCGGCAACCAAAATACAGAACTAGCCGGAAAGATATAATGAGTGGAAATGAACAGGAAAACACTGCTCGCACTTGCCTTGATAATTTTCATTCTTACTACATCCTTTTATGCCTTCAAAAACAGAACCTTTTCACCAGAAAAAACAAATGATATCGCCGCATCTTCGCCCGGGAATCTCTCTAGAGTCAGGGTGGTCTCTATGTACGAGTCTGTCACAGACAGGTACAGGGACATCGACAGCGCAGCGAACCTCTTTGCAGATACAAAAACTGAATACATCCACAGGGGGTTCTACAGGCACACCTCCAATTTTGAGCTAAAAAGTCCAACCGAACGGCGTTCTCCTGATGTTTATGAAGTTCTCAAAAGCTACATAGCCACGATAAAAAACAAGAACCCGGGCATTATATTCGGCGCTGCCATCCCCGCGCAGCAGATAAGCGCCGTGGAACATGACCCTGTGACGGACGAGATAATACCCAGGGAAAAAACCTGGGAGATGGTGATAGACCCGCAAAAATACGGGTTAGATATGACAAAGGAAGAAGCACAGAAAAAATACTCCGAAAATGCGGGAACTGATATGTATTTCCCTGATATCACGAACCCGGATTTCCAGAAGCTTTTCCTGGACATAACCAAGAAAGAGATAGATTCGGGTGCAGACGCGATCTGGATAGACGGGCTGTTCGCGCAGGCGAACGCGCTCACGCGCCTTTCCGGTGACAGGAACAATCCGGGCGTGAGGTCTGCGTATGAGGCATCTTCCACAATAGTAGATGAGATCCATAAATATGGCAACTCAAAGGGGAAATATATTTACGTGGGCTCGTGGGACACCACGGATTTCCCATACCCTGCGCCGAAACTTGATTATGTGACAGCATGGATATCACAGGAAGAGATCAGGAACAAAAAGCCTGATGAAGCAAAATGGAATGAAGAGAAACGCAGGGTCAGGGAAAAGTATGGCGATGTTCCCGTCATCGCAGTTATAGACTGGGCATTTCATACAGATACTCCGCTTGGAGTATTCAGCCAGTCCATGAGCAAGGATGAAGCCGGTCAAGTGCTGCGGAATTTTGACAGCTACTTTAAAGAGAACGGCATCCTTTTCGCTTATCCGCTGCATGGAGGATTCATGGGGTGGGAAGCAACCAGACTTTCTTCAGGAAAGAGCAAAACCTATGACAGCCTTGCGCCTGAATTTGATACTTACGAAACGATCAGGGAGCTTTCACAAAAGAAAGCGGAAGGAGAATGAGCTATGAACAAAAAGATATTTGCAGCAGGAATTTTATGATTTTCCAGGAGGCTTTCCCGGTGTTATTTCCTCAGCGTACCGAGCAGCATACTGAATCCGATAACAAGCACGATGGCAGCCCAGATTGAAATGCCACCTGGCACAAGATAATTCCCCGCGCCCATTATTACTCCAAGTAATCCAAGCCCCGTAGTGAACCTGCTGACAGTTATTTTGAAAACAAACCTGAGAAGATTCAGCAGAAGCAATATCGCGCCGCTGCCTGCATATATGAACGTCCATATTTGCACACTGAATATCGGATAGATGCTATCAAGTATCCAGGTTCCTCCAATCAGGATAAAGAACAGCGCCCATGATAATTTTACCAGCCTGAGATTGAGCATGGCTCTTGCGATCAAAGCCCTCTCATCCATCACGACTTCAACTTTAACCATGTGCCTCTGAATAAGCTGTGGGAAATTTAAGCCTTGCTCTTCCTGCCGTTAACTTATTCAGCCGCGTACTTAAGCCAGCCGTATGGTTTCAAGGTTCATTGGCGCCCTTGTCTCGATCTTGTACTTCCTGTAGATCGAACTGGCAAGGTCCATGCAGTTCTTATCATCGCCGTGCTGGGTCAGGATATGCTCTGCGCGGGGTCTCATTCTCCTGATGTATTCCATAAGCTGCAGCCTGTCGGAGTGACCTGAGAAACCATCCACTGTCTCTATCTGCATATTGATCTTGATGGTTTCTGTCCTTCCGCCTCCGGCTGATACAGGGATCTCCTTCCATCCTTTCTGGATGCGCCTGCCAAGAGTACCTTCAGCCTGGTATCCCACAAATATTAGCGTGAATTTTTCCTCAGGTCCGAAAGCTCTCACGTATTCCATGACAGGTCCGCCGTTGAGCATACCTGATGTTGCCAGGACAATGCACGGTTCACGGTCTTCGACTATTTTCTGACGTTTTTCCTTCGAGTCCACCTGGATGAAACATTTCGATAGGAACGGGTTCATTCCCTTATGGAATATCTGGTTCCTGAGTTCATTATTCAGGTATTCAGGATGAGTGGTATGGATGGCTGTCGCCTCGGATATCATGCCGTCAAGATAAACCGGGACTTCAGGTATCAATCCTTTTCGTATGGCTTCCTCCAGTACTATCATGACTTCCTGGCTCCGTCCCACAGCAAATGTCGGGATTATGACACTTCCACCGTTATCAAGAGTATCTTTTGCGATCTGCGTGATGTGCCTTTCAGCGTCTTTTCGCGAAGGCTGGATATCCCGCGATCCTCCGTATGTGGCTTCCATAACAAGCGTCTCGATGCGCGGGAAATCCGTTGCTGCGGGATCAAAAAGCCGTGTTTTCTCGAACTTGAAATCCCCCGTGAACGCTATGTTGTACAGACCGTCCCCGACATGGAAATGTGCTATGGATGAACCGAGGATGTGCCCCGCGTTATGCAACGTTAGCTTCATGTCAGGTCCTATGTCCGTAACGTCTCCATAATTCAATGTTATTGTATGTTTCAGCACTTCGCGGATCATCACTGATTCATAAGGGCTCTTCCTGCCTTCTTTTGCCGCCACGTCGATGTAGTCCAGTTGAAGCAGAGCCATCAGGTCGCGCGTGGGCGGGGTACAGTAAACCGGTCCTTCGTAGCCATATTTATACAAAAGCGGAACGAGCCCGATATGGTCAAGATGTGCATGCGTCAGGACAACTGCATCTATATTGTTTATCGGCTGCACCTCGGGAACATAAAGGTAGGGCGTTCCGTTATCATCGCTGCTGACCGAAACCCCGCAGTCAATGAGTATCCTTGTTTCAGGGGTCGATAGCAAAAAGCAACTGCGCCCGACCTCACGGCATGCGCCCAGAGTTGTCAGTCTCACCCATTTATCCTTTGATGAGACGCCCCGGTGTATCTTCCTGCCTATGTTTTTCAGGATGGACTTGCGCTCATCCTTGTTGGCGCGCATGAACTGCCGGATGTTGTTAACGGTAGTCGATTTCATGGGAGGCGTGCGGACTACCTTTGGAGTCCATCCGATCTCTTTGGTGATGTCCCGCAGCGTCTCTCCATGCCTGCCTATGACAAGACCAGGCTTCTCTGCCTCTATCACTACCTCACCTGTGTCCACATCAAAATAATGGTTCGAGCTTCCAGATTCAGGAGGGACTATCTTTGAGCTGGCTGAAATTGCCTCGTCCGATTGAGCCAGAACACTGGGGTCAGGTCTTACAACAAGACGTTTTCTTAACTCCTTTGCAAGACCCTTGATAATGTCGCCGTTGTCAGCGAACTTTTTTGGCTCTTCCGTATAAATAACAAGTTCAGGTCCCTCAAAATCCACATCAGAAATCGTAATATCTTTGGGAAGTTGGGCTCTTATCTTTTGTTTTAGTTCGTTTAATACTTCATCAACAGTCATCGTAGTTTTCCTTCTAAAAATTTAAAAAAATAGAAAAAATTATGTAAAAGCTTCGCGCAATCTCTGGACCTGCGCATCCTCGACCCGGATATAGCCATCTTCGGTAATCTTTATTACTTCGATGCCATCGCCTGATGCTGAATCACGCTTCATGGCAGTGTGCAGTGCGCGTATGGCAAGTTCGACTCCTTCATCAATAGGCATCTTTTCGGCATACCTGTCTTCAAGCACGCCGTATGCCATGGGTGAACCAGATCCTGTGGATACCGCTTTTTTCTCTTCTATTATTCCGCCTATGGCATCAAGTGAATATATGCTGGGTCCGTTCTTATCGAATCCTCCGACAAGGAGCTGGACATAGTACGGGAAATACCTGTTTCCGCTCAAAATATTGGCAAGCAGGCTTACTATGCCTTTAACCGTCATTGGTTCTTCCCTTCGCATCTTGTAGAGCCTTGACTCTACCTGCATCCATTTTACAAGCCTCTGTGCATCTCCCACGGAACCGGCAGTTGTCATTGCTATGAGGTCGTCTATCTGATAGACTTTCTTTGCGTCTTTGCTTGCAATGAAGTGCCCCATTGTTGCTCTTCTTTCTGTTGCCAGGACAACACCCTTATCGCAGACTAACCCGATTGTGGTAGTTCCTTTGTATTCCATATTATCCATTTTAAATACCTCTCAAATACCTCATCACTAAAAATGAGAAAATTAGTGATACTTAATTTGTAAATGGGGTATTTAAATGTTGTTGCGGCTCTACACCAAACCCTCCATGGCGTCAAGTTAGACTTGGAACTATTTAAATATATTATTTAACTTTTTATTAATTACCCTTCGTCCCATTCTTATAATTACGCAAAAATCAAGAAGAAAGGGTTATTTAGTTTGTAGTGTATA
>CABMHZ010000038.1 GCA_902386115.1 uncultured archaeon
CATTTCAGGTGCAATATCGGTCATTATGGTCACCGATAATATATATTCGTATAACTAAAATAAGTTTTCGGTAATGAAAACCAGATTACCTGTTATTGTGTGATCCCGGTAACAACATCTGTCCTGAAATCAAAAACCGTCACGCACTCATTCCCGTGGCAAATATCCAGCTTTGAAGTATCATCAATGCTGCCTATCACAGATGCCCTTAAACCCGCTCCCTCAAAGAGACGGACAACCTCATCCTCGTTCTCAGGCAGTGCCGTCACTATAAATCCAGTCGCAGGATGGACTTTTAACCACTGTATCATGCCAACACCTTCATAAGCTGGCATCTTTTCAAGGTCAACTCTTGCGCCTGCACGGCTCGTTTCGACGAGCATCCCCAGCGTCCCGATGACACCGGGATTGCTGATATCCTTCCCTGCTGTCAGGAGGTGTTTTTCGCCAAGCGCCTGCATCACCCTGTATTTCGCCCTGACATCCCCGGGTTCTTTCATGGTCGTGGAATCAAAACTGTATGGCGAATTCGGACCAATTCTCCCCTCCATATCTATTGCTGCAATGACCGAGTCGCCGGGCTTTGCAGTACCGCTCCTTATCTCGCAACCTTTTTTCACAGTTCCGATAATGGCTACTGAGAGCGATGTATATGGCGTATCTGGATGCAGGTGCCCTCCCACCATGGGGACACCGAATTTCGCAATCCCGTCCCTTATGCCCCGAAGGAGTTCCTTGCATGCGGTTTTATTGCTTGATGATAGCACGTTCACCATCGCCACCGGCTTACCTCCCATTGCAGCGATGTCATTCACATTGACAAGCACTGAACTGTAGCCTGCCCACCACATGCTCGCCTCGATCATTCTTGCCCAGATGCCGTCGGCAGCGAACAGGATGTAATCATCCCCGCCAATATCGATAACAGCCGCGTCGTCCCCGAAATCAACTACAGAGTTCGCATACTCCGAACGCACACTCTCGAATATATTGATAAGGTCGGCAATAGGCTTTTTACGGGTCACACCCTCGAATTCCCTGATTTCCTTTGCGATTCTCTGAATATCCATGCTACTCAGACCATGCAGGAATATTAATTATAGTTTTTGGAATGCCTTATTTTATCCATCCATAAGCTTTAATACTCTTTACGTCAATTGTAAAGTCATGGTTAAACTGGATCAGATCAACATTTCCAATGACGGGCTTACCAAGTTCTTCAGCCCCATTGAAGCGGCTATCCTGAAGACCCTCTGGACAGAAGGGGAAATGATGACCTCCGAACTGACTGAAAAGACGAAGATTCCCCTGACAAGCATAGCCGGCACCCTTGACCGCCTGGTGAAGGCAGGATATGCGGCGCGGCGGATAGACAACGTTAACGGCAGGGTTCGTTATGTGTATGCCCCTGTCTATACTGAGGATGAAGTTGCAACAGAAATAACGACAAAGATAATGGACAGCCTCGTGGAGTCGTTCGGTCATGTGGCAATCGAAAATTTCTCAAAATACAGTGATAAAAAATGAATCTCTTAGGTGAAATAAACTGCTTTGCCGTTTGCCTGAAATTATCAGAGTTTGCCATGTTAGTGGCGCTTCTCATAGTCATTTCAATATCGCTGCTTGCTGCAAGTTTCATGATCAAAATGCCAAAACACAGGCTTTTGACCTTCGTATCCGCGCAAATAGCGGCATTCCTGGCGATCATTACTACTTTTTACCTGATGAAATGCGACGGGATGCTGACCATCTACCTTTATTCCGGATATGCGGTAATTTCCACCGCACTCATTTTCGGAGTGCAAAGGTTTTACGACAGGCTAATGATAAAGCGCCTCAATGCAAAACCCATAAGTAATGTGATCGGCTGGGTGCAGGAATTCACGGGCAGACTGGCAAACGCCACAGTATATTATTATGACGCAGCAGTCCCGAGGGCTTTTGCAGCAGGAAAATCAATATTCGTATCGTTCGGGCTTCTTGAAATGTTAAGCGATGATGAATTAAAGGCAGTGCTTGCGCATGAAGCCTGGCATATCAGGAATAACAACCGGGCACCATACATGAAGCAGCTTGCAATAATGACATTCTCCTCACCCGGGAGAGAAGAAATTGAAGAACTGGCTGACCGTTACGCGGCAGAGATAGCAGGGAGTGAGGCTCTCTCTCGCGCGCGCAGTAAGCTTGATAAAGTATTTATCTGAGTTGTATATAAGAATGAGAAAGATAAAAAATAAAGGTGATAGAATATGTGGCTTAAATTGAGATTATATCTGGCAATGACCCTGCTTTTCGGCATAATCTATGTTCTGCTGGCATTGGTGGGGAACGTGCTCGGCTTGGGCGGTAGTTTTTACTTTTACGCCATACTGGCATCAGTTATGATGTTCATCCAGTACATGATCGGACCCAAAATGGTAGAATGGTCAATGGGCATCCGGTATGTGAATGAAGCGCAGGCTCCTGCACTGCATAAGATGGTTTCGGAACTTGCCAGGGACGCAAAGATACCCAAACCCAGGATCGGCATCGCGCCAACAAATCTTCCCAATGCATTCGCATTCGGAAGATGGGCAAGCGACGGGCGTGTATGCGTAACCGAAGGCATCATGAACCTGCTTGATGAAAATGAACTCAGGGCAGTGCTGGGGCATGAGTTGTCACATCTCAAGCACAGGGACGTAGTTGTAATAACGATGATATCGGTCATCCCGATGATATGCTGGCAAATTGCATGGAGCTTCATGTTCTCCGGCGGAAGGGACAGGGATAACCAGGTATTAATCGGCGTCACAGCTTTAGTGATATATTTCATTTCAAACCTACTCGTGCTGTACGTATCAAGGATAAGGGAATATTACGCTGATGAAGGATCGGTAAGCCTCGGAAGTCAGCCTCATTACCTCGCTTCTGCCCTGTACAAACTTGTGTATGGTAGCGCGAGGTTACCAAAGGATTCCCTGAAAAAGGTTGAAGGCATGAAAGCCTTCTTCGCAAGCGATCCTTCCCGTGCAAGTTATGAGATAAAGGAACTCTCGCAGCTTGATCTGGATAATAGCGGAACGATAGATCAGAACGAACTGATGATGCTTCGCACAAGACCGATCAAGGTAAGCACTATGGACAAATTCATGGAAATGTTCAGTACTCATCCGAACATGCTGAAACGCATCCAGCGTCTGTCCACACTCAAAGCAGGATATGCCCGTTAATTTTATTTCTACTTTTTTTTATACCACAATCTTTAAATCCAAACCTGTTTAAGCTTAATTGAGGGATTGAATGGACGTTTCAGAAGCAATCAGGAAAAGAAGCACTGTCAGGCAGTTCAGGAATGGAAGTTTACCTGACGATGTTCTTGACAGGATATTTGAAGCTGCAAGGTGGGCTCCGAGCCCTTTTAACACGCAACCGTGGGAATTCGTAATAATCAGAGATAAAGAGACATTAAGGGCGATATCGAAATATGCAAGGTATTCAGGATACCTGGCAGAAGCCCCGATGGCTATCGCTGTCATCGTGCCTCCTGTCAATTCGAAATTCTCCTGGGTCGAAAGTATTGGTGAACCCAGGTTCGCAGCAGCAATGGCTGTCCAGAACATGATGCTTGCAGCCTGGGAAATGGGAATAGGGACTTGCTGGGTGAGTATCGAGAGAGAGAAAGTGAGAGAGATACTTGATGTCCCAAAGACCCATTTCGTCCTTACTGTCATGCGTCTGGGATATCCTGAGGTGATGCCGACCGGACATGAAGACAATTTCAGGAAAAAAATAGAAGATTCTATATCATATGAGAAGTACGGGAAAAAGGTGAACAAATGAACGAAGAAGATAAACCCAGACCCGACAGGACACTTGACTGTATAGGGCTCTTCTGCCCCATACCCATCTTCAATACAACCCAGGAAATGGAAAAAATTGAGGTTGGGCAGGTACTTGAAATGCTAACGGACGACCCTGCCGCAGTTCAGGATATCCCGCGATGGGCAAAGAGAGCCGGACACCAGTTCCTCAAACTATGGAAGGAAGGGGAGCATTACCATTTTCTGATACGAAAAGGGAACGGTTAGAGCCGCACTGTATGAAATTTTTTTAAATTCTTTTCAATATTATTGACCGGGATGCCAGTTTTCCTGAAACCTGAATATTAAAAAAAATAACAAAATAAGGATTCAAAGAAGATTGATAATCTCAACAAAATAACCTTATTTTGTCTTTTTAGCCTTGGTTATTTTTTTTGTTTTCTTTGCTTTGACCATTTTTTTTACCATTAGTTCACCTCAGTAATTAAATAATATATATATTTATGATATATATACGTATGTGAAAAACTCGTATTTTGGTTTTGAAGTATCTATTTATATAAAATATGTTTTAGGGAATATTACGACTAATTTCAGTAATAAAGATGTGAATAACTGTGGTGAACTAATAATAATCATTGCCCTTTATTTCAACTCGAAAATCAACTTTGAAAATCCTGGTGGTTATTGGGTTGTTAAGGGCATCAGGACAACTTCAATAGATTAAATCAGTGGAGAAAGGTTTAATTTTGAAAATATAAGTAATTAACTCGTTTTATTCATATTTAATCGCACAATACCTGTATTTCAACTGAAATCTTTATATAGTATGAAATTCATGTATTTACTTGTCGTTCACAAAAGCATACGATAAAAATTTCACCCAAAGGAAGCATCGGAGGGGAATCCGGATGCAAGCTGTTCGCCCGAATGGGCGGGCAGCCCTCCTATTTTTGAGGAATTATGAAGATACGGCTTGAACTCGAAGGAAAAACTTCAGGCAGCGTGAGTTATAAAGGACCGGAGTCTGCAGAGATGGCTGCAACGTATCTTAAATCCATCGAAGCTGATGAGGTAGAGATTTATATAGTCAAAGAAGACGGGACAAAGGCATTTGCCGGGTTTACAGGCGAATTCTGGAACTTATCAGCCACCAGGTTCATACTCTCGGCTGCAAAAACACAACCTGCCCATCTGCCGCCTATTTCTCCCGGTGTTCAAGAAACAACAGAGGAATCGCTTACACTCAAAGAGCGGCTTGAGATGTTCCTGCGTTTTGAATACCCCAGGGTATGGTTTACATCCCTTGATGTAAAGAGGCAGTACGAAAGCGTTTACGGGAAGATCAACCTGAGCACTGTTTCCACATACCTTGCAAGGATGTACAGGGACAGCATACTTGACAGAAGGGGGAACCACAACCAGAGAGAATACAGGTTTAAAGAAGAAGGCAGTCCATTAATAAACCTTGAATACTCATCAGTAAAATCATGAATGGGTTGATGAGCTGACCCTTTTGGGCCTGCAGCACCCTCGCGATACGAAATACATACCGTCTTAGCCGCAAATTGCGCTCCATGCGCTCTCTTGCACCTTGTATTAGAAGAGATACAGTTAAACCTTTATTCTGACCTTGAGCGGTCAAAGGGTATTTACACCCTGGAAGACTGGATTATCCCAGTCAGGTTATACTGACGATCTCTTGCTAGCTCATCATAGCGTGCACCTTATACAGACGTATAAGGTAAATTGTATTATTGATTTGTAATGATTAATAGTTTTCGATAACAGAACTGATAAAAAACTTGATAACAAGATCAGGAACGTTTTTTTCATTGTTTTCCATTCTTGCATGCTCCCTGCATATCAGGACATTACCTCGTCCTTTTCGAACACTATCATGCCTGTTTTCAGAAGTGACGCCTCATCATCCGTAAGTTCCCTTCGCGCCGCATTCTCCGCGATTATTGCACTATTGCCCAGGGGATCCTCGATAACGACCGTAATTTCATATTCTCCCGCCCTCGTTCTTTGAAGAATTGATAAGAGTTCCTGCGCTCGCGCTACCTTCTCTTCTTCCTCCCACCTCGTCACCATCCCCAGTATCTCTTCCACCCTTTCAAGCACACCTTCGATGTTCGATATAAAGGATTCGGAAGCAGGTCCTGGCTCGATATCAATCCCGAGTTGGGGTATCCGTATCGTACCCGACGTGGAGCGCACTATGCGTGCATCCAGATCGTCAATTGACCTTACCATCAGTTCATAATGCACTGGCTCGCGTTCGGTCAATATCAGCGTATCCGAGTACCTGAATCCGCACCCGCAAATGGAAGTGATATGCATCACCTCGCCAAAAAAAGGAATGTTATCCGGCACCCAGGTCGTCACAAGTTCCCTGCAGCACATCGGGCAGGAGCTTTTTGTAACTGTTACCGGGGGATTGGAAACTTTTTTCACTTCAGTTTTTGCCTGTCAATGCGAACACCGCGAGGGGTCACAATGACCTGATCTTCCTTTATCAACGCAATGTCGCCGTGAACGTCGGTCACTACCTGTTTAAGGTCCTTTATCGCCCTGTCGAACAGAAGTTTGTCGTTTTTCACGGGAGATACGTCTATAAAAACGATATTCCCTTCATAGACCTGTTTTTTCAATTCAGACATAATGTCAAGACTGCCAAGTTCAGCTACCCGGACGAACATATTCGCAGTTTCGCCTTTGAAGCCCTCCTCGAATTCTGAAAGATTTAGTTCCTCGTACGCCTCAGCATCGGATTTTGGCTTTTTCGTGCTCCCGAAAAGGTTTTCTAAGAATTTGACCATGAAATCATCACAGGCTTATTTAATAGTCTGTTTCTATTTATCTATTTCTGTTCAAGCTTCCAGAGTTCATCGCCGACGTAATGTACGGACTTGACAGCCTTGCCGGGCTTTCCAGGCATATCCTTGCCCGGGACAAGCGCCCTGCCAATCGCAAGAGCTTTCCCGTGAGCCTTCTCCACAACGATAACAAGGTCGCCTTCCCTTATTTCCGGGTCTGCTTCAACTATCCCGGGTCCCATCACATCTGCCCCGTTTATTATGAACTTCACCGCGCCGGGGTCAACCACGACCCTTCTGCGCGATGGAGAAAGTTTTAGCGCCCCTTTTACCGTAGGAAAAATCTTACCTTCCACCCTGAACAGAAGCGGTTCTCCGTCAACGAAAATGAACTCTGCCTCATCACTTTCGACAAGTTCGAGCTTCCTGTTCATAAAAGCTCCCGCATCCCCGAAAGCCTCCACAATATCGTTGATGAGAGCTTTTTCATCCGTTTTTCTCAGAACATTTCGTGATTTTATTTTCATGTGCCACCAATAGTTTTAAGTATTCTCTTGACAACTCAAGGTCACTATTGCGTTAATGGATTAAATAAACTTTATCAGGAGCATTATATGGGAAACAGACCCCTCGATATTCTAAACAATGCATTGAATAAATCAGTATTGATAAGGCTAAAAGGCCAGAGAGAGTTCAGAGGCGAGCTGCAGGGATACGACATGCATATGAACGTCGTACTTGCAAATGCTGAGGAAATAAAGGAAGCCGAATCAAAGAAACTTGGAACAGTAGTCGTACGAGGAGATAATATCGTATTTATCTCTCCATAATAAAAGGTGATAACAAATGTCAAAAGGAACGCCCTCAATGGGACATCGCCAGCATAAGACACATGTGAAATGCAGAAGATGCGGCAGCGTATCGTTCAATACCCATACAAAGATGTGCGCATCGTGCGGGTTTGGAAAGACAGCACGCATGAGATCTTATAAATGGCAGGAAAAATGCGGATATTAAGGTGAGAACGGTTGCATGAAGAATGCGGCGTTGTAGGTGTTTCTTATTGCAATGAGACACCTTCTGCGCTGTCTATCTATTATGCGCTTTATGCACTTCAG
>CABMHZ010000039.1 GCA_902386115.1 uncultured archaeon
AATAATCCTGTAATAATGTCATAGTATATTGATTTTTCGATAAATAAATTCCAAAGCTTTTGTTTTTAGATATTGTTGCCAATATTCACCGGTTTAACTGAAAAAAGTGGTATCTGAATAGTCACGATTTATTAATAGTAAAGTTCTTTGGAATATTTGCGGGCAGGTCTATTTTGTAAATACCACCCAAATTCCAACCTGCCCCAACTAATGAATATGTATCAGCAGTAAGGGGGAAAAAATAAAGCCCTAAGAACTGCTGATATTGGCAATGCTCACAATAATGCTTCGATAAGTATGGGTTCCAGATAACATACTGGCATAGCATCAACATACTTGGACAGTTTAGCCGCAGTCTCTTTGTCTATCTTTTCACTTTTCTGGATATGTTCTTTCAAATAATCAATGGCAGTCTTGCTAATGCATTCCATTAACTTACTTCCGGGCTATGTAATTCAGTAGATGCTGAAAACCACAAATCAAATGTACCAGTAGATACAATTTTCATATCTTCTATTGTTGCTTTGATACGGAGATACTTTCCAGCAGGGAGATATACCACGCTATCGACATCGCCTTTGATATACAAAGTAGTGGATACACTGGTTTCAATGGTGATAGAAGAGACAACTGGGATTTTACCTGTTATTCTATATGTGGTGTTGCCACTGCTGACAGTTCCATCATCAAAACTACATTGCCATGTGCCTGCTGAAAGTGCTGTTTGAGAAAAGGAAATCAAGAAGTTCATGAACTGAATCCAGCGGCAGCCATTGGATATATCTGTTTGCCTTTCTGTACTGCAAGATTTTTAGCTTCGTTTTCGTTGCTGAGCGAACTACACACCACACGATATCCATAAAAAGCTACTCTTGTTTTTGTAAGAGTTTGGAGAGCCGTGACATCAAGATACAGTGTTTCATCCTGGTAGATTGTAATCGGTACTTCTCCACTCCAAGGACCTAAAGCGATATTTGATGCTTTGGTCTGGAATCGTGAAACAGAACTTGGTTGCTTCACTGTGATTTCTATGAGGTCGAGTATCTCCATCCAACCCACGAAGAGTTCGTGATAAGCGTCACTGCTTTTGGTTCCATTCATTTCTAAGATGGTTATTTCATTGTCATTCGATGTTGCGCCTGATGCAAGAGAACTAAAATCTTTTATCAAGTCACGGCTGGGAGGCAATGGCTCAACGTACTCTACTTTAAGATACTTGGTTGTATCTCCATGAGTAAAAACTGAGATTGCATCTCCAACATTTATGGGGCATTTTTCCATTTGAATCACCCGAACTTCAAGGTAAAAGATGGAGGCTGAATCTGTTTATACCGTTCCTGTTGTTTTGCCCAAGTGAGCATAGCATTAGTTTCCGCTTCCACTGCTGCTTGTTTCTGGTTGGCTTTTGATATCCTTTCGTTCCACATTTGGGATACGTATTGTTCCCCATGTTGTTTTTCTGTTGCTTTCTGCCTTGCTTTTGCGTACTCTTGTAACCTGCCAGAAGCCTCAAACTCGCTCATTTCATCTATGAACTTGCCACTGTAGAGCTGCGAGTCTATTGATTTTAGTTGCTGTTTTGCCGAACCTATGCCACCTTGATAGACAGGCTGAGAAGTGTTTTGTGGCTGTGGTCTGTATGCTGGTTGAGGTTCATTGTTGATATAAATCAGTTTTTGTGGAAGTGCGTTTTGTACAAAAGAAGAAATCGGATTCAGAATCGGTGCGGTGACTCCTTGTAGAGTTCTTGCGAATGCGTCTATTAAATTTGCCATTGTTTATTTTCACCTTCATGAAGGTAGGTATACCTTGAGACATAGATATATTTATTAGCTTTTATAGTTATCTATTGTATAAAGGAAGGTCTTCACAGGTAAAGGACGTATTTTAGTATATGAGCCGTATAGACAGCGTATATGAGAAAATGCCGTACAGTACGTATCCATTTGTGTATATACATCTGTATAGAGAGCCGTATAGACAATAAGTCTATACGATAAGTATATATTGTATTAAATAGAATCTCTCTTATGTATGAAAGACGATGAATTAGAGAGTATAATAGGCGTTCAATCCGTTGACCCTTCATTTATTGCAGAAGATACAGAGAAGCAGACAACAAGTATATCACCAGACCCTTCTAAGTCATACGTCTGTGAGACGTGTGGAAAGCCATTTAGTACGCCTCTTGCATTGACTGGACACAAGAGAACACACGGTATCAAGAAGGAAAAAACAGAAACAGTATCACAAAAGGAAGTCTCAGGGCTACTTCCTGAAAACCTTGCATTTCTAAAACAGCAGTTAAGAGCATTCGGTGCAAAGGGCGCCGACAATATTCTACAGGGTATGGCTGATAATCCTTCAGACCTTACAGAATTACGTGATTTACTCGGAGCAAATGAAAATAAGTCTAATGTGCCTTACATTTTAAAAAGATATAGTAATTATATCGGAGTTCCACTTCCAGAAGAAAAACCGACATCTACCGAATCAAATTTTGGAAGTATGTTTGGTATGGCAAAACAGGCAATGGAGCTAAAAATGATGCAAAACCTGTTTGGAGAAAAGACCGAAACTAAATCTACTCCCGAAATGGACTCAGTGAAATTACAGTTAGCAGCGATGGCAGAATCCAATAAAAAATTGGAGCAACTGCTTTTACAGCAGGCTACCGATAACAAAATTCAGCAACTTCAAAAACAGTTGGAAGATAATAAGAGAGAATCTGGAGGTCAAATAGGTTCGATGATGGACACTATGAAAGAATTCGGAAACCAGTTTACAAATGCTTTCGAGAAATCAGCCTTAGAAAACCAAAATAAATTTGAGAAATTGCTGATGGAGATGCGTCACAAAGAAGAAATCAGCCAATACCAGCAGAAATTGGATAGTGCGGTTTCCAATCGCCCATTGCAGGAGCGTCTTTTAGACAAGGTGGAAAACCTGACGAATAGCACCGGAGCAGGTTTAGCAGCTTTATCAAAGAAGGGCATGGAAGACCAGACCACAATGGAAAGGGCAGTCTTGGCAAATTCTCTCTTAGAAAAAGGGATGCGCCCAGAGCAAGTAGCATCCATCATTAATTCGCAACCACAAAGAACAACAGTACATCCTGGGGATAGTGCAAGAGAATGGCAGAAACTTCAGGAAGTGGCGAATAAGGAAGCACAACCTCCTGAACCACAACCACAGATAAAACCAGAAGTAAAATCACAACCAGAACCAGAAACACAAGCAGAAGCAATAAAATTTAATGCAGGCGATTAAATGAAGCCGGAGGAATATGAGGTAGTTGTGGAAGAATTGACAAAATTCTCCAAAGGGACGCATAAAAAAGTCTCAGACCTTGAGTATATGAACGTTCAACTAATGAATTCTATATTACAAATGAAGGGGCTTCACGAAAATACAGTAAAAAGCTTCGGTCATCTCCAAATGTTTTTGATTGGTAGGTTTGAGGCGAGATAATCATGGCAAGATTGACTAAAAAAGATTTGCAGAAACAGGTTACAGAGCTTGAGAAAGAGAACGAATCTTTAAAACAGCAGATAAAAACACTTGTGGCTAAAGTCAATTTCTACGAAAATGTCCAGAAGCAATTATCCGATACCTGCGCCGGTGGTGTGAAGTTCCTTAGCGACTGTATGATTGGATGGAACTTGGGAAATAAGGAGCAGTCTAAATGAGAAACAAAGACCGAAAGGAAGTTTTATTAAAAAAGCAGGAATTGGATATAATGAGTGAGAGGAAAGAAAAAATATTATCCAATCCTGTCACTGATAATCGAGACCCTGGATGTATCTACCACACCAGATGCATATTAAAGAATTGTCTTGGATGCCGGAGGTTAAAATAATGGCAGATGAATTTGGTATTAGTCCAGAAGACCAAAATATATTACAAAAACTGAAAGAGAATAGGGATAAAAAAGCAATATCAGATGAGCCTATAACACCTGTAATCAAATTCACACAATACAGAACAAAGGAAGAACGAAGGAAGGAAAGGTCTCAAAAGGCAAGAGAAGCAGCTAAGCAAAAAGGAATGTCTTCACTGAAAGATATTACCGAATCAAAACCTGATAATATGGAAATTTCTCCTGTGAAGACCTCTCCTTTTAAAAAGGGCAGTATGTCTCCTAAAATAGAACAGCGAGATGGCATAATACTTCTTTCTTGGGCAAGGTCTGTAAGGAATGGGTTTGTTTCAATCCCTGAGGCGGTAGATTTTGGTTCTGATATGGTAAGCCTGCAATATAACCCACAAACCAAGATACTTATCATAACGCCACTGAAAACACCAGAAAAGGTCAATTTAAAGGCTTCTGGGCAATGATAATAAGCAGGGCAGGGTAAAACTATGGCAAAAATAGAAGTCCTGGAAAGGTTTAGTAAATCCACCGATGGTTTCACAGTTAAGGAATATGTTGGAGACATTGAGGTAAGTTTGTCAGCTCCTTATTATCGCCAAAATGCCTATAAACGAATCGAGAAAAGATTTAAAAGATATTGGCATCAGTATCTACTAACAAGGCAAAAGGAAGACAAAACCTACCGATATTATTTAACTGAAAAAGGAAAAAAGAGATTAGAATACCTCCAAAAAATAGAGACAGAAGTAATAGAATGACCAAAACCCCTACTATGTAGGCGACAATAGATTTTTAATTTAATTGGTTTATTTTTGAACCAAATTTTGCCCTGCCATTAACTTTATATTTTTGCCCTGCATCATGACCGTTATGCATGTTACAACCGTTTTAACGCCATCTGATTTATCAAATTTTTTTAGGGATAGTTTACCTATGGGGCGGTTATATCGTGGTTCTAATGGCTTATATGGGGCATTTCTCAGGGCTTTTAATGGGTTATCTCCTATATCACATAAAGCATATTACAATTTAACAAAAATAACCAACAGTAGCACAAAAGCAATCCTTAAATGATATCAGAATAATTAAAGGAATATGATCCAGATCCTTGAAAACATCGACAAATGGACGTGCGAATACAAGAAATGCGGGGCAAGATGCTGCACACCCGGTATCCAGCTTACTGTGGCTGATATAAAACGAATAAGCGAGCTTGGATATTCGCCTGAGGATTTCCTTGAGTTTGATGAGAATGAACAGATCTTCCGGATAAAAGGGATCGAGGGAAGATGTTATTTCCGTGGTGAAAAACTTGAATGCACCATCCGTGATAACGAACCCATTGTCTGCCGCCTGCTTCCGTTCAAGATCGTAGAGGTCTCGTATTCAGATGAACCTATCATGCGCCTCAAGCCGGTGGTGGACTGTCCGGGCGAAGGTCACGGGAAAAAGATCGATAAAAAGAAAATAGAGGCTGACGCGACCCGGTTCCTCCATGAGAACCAGAAACTTATCAGGGACATTAAGAAAAAAGGAAAAAAAGGTGTACTTGAGGAGCTTTAATCAAAGGATTCGCGCTGGTCAAGTATATAGTTGATTATTCCGATGCAGGAGGATGCAAGGTATGCCCTGCTCCCTATCGATACTTTTTTGCCATACCTGAGAATGAACTCTTCGTCCTTCTTCGGGAGCCCCACCTGGTCACCCAGTACGAAGACCGGATTTTCGCCAAGATCGATAGTCTTTATGCTTTCACCAGATTCTTCAAGCACAAAGATGTTGCTTTTCTCTTTCACAAGCTGCTGGAGGCTGTTCTTTCTTATTTGAATGCCGGGATGGCTTTTTCCGGAGAGGGCATTCCTGATGAGGTCTTCCCACGTGCGCTCATCCACGTGCACGTCCCTGAGGGTCACCCCGTCAACAACCAGTTCCAGCGGCGGGGCAGGCGGTCCTCCGAGGATGGCATGAAATGTAACATCCCTCCTGAGGGCATGTGACATGAAAATCGACATCAGTATGCACTGGTAAACTACATCCAGCCTGCCTGCTTCTTTGAGGGTATCAAAACGAGCATCTGTTCTTCCAGTCCTGGAGTAAAGGATGAATTCTCGCATGGACATTATTGATGGGGGAGCCTGTTTAAGTAGGTTTGCTGGAGGTTTTAGCTTGTGGAGGAAGGATATAATTTCGTTTGGCTTTTCGGAGAGCATTATCAGGGGATGCGGGCGAATCACGCATCTGGGGCTGAGCGTGGGTGGGGGGCGCAGGGGTTGGAGAAGATACGATAATTGCCCGTTGTTGAAAGTTTCCATTTTGAACTGGCACTGATTTTAAATAGAATGCAAGGAAATATGTGCTGTGATGAAACAACAGCAAGATAGACAGGTTCATTCTAAATCTATTGTTAAACCCGACAAATCCGGGAGAGAATCTGAATTGCAGGCAATAAATCGAATTTTAGACCGCAGATACGAGGTGTTGGTGGAACTGGGATAGTTTATTTGATATGCGCTCCAACAAACTCCAGACAAAGTGAAAATACCTGGTTGTCGGGTTCTTTTAAGGTACTTATCGGTCTTTCTTCATAAGTTCCATATTCCTGTAATCTTCTTGTGTAGAGTTCCTTTCGGAAAATGTATGCTTCTATCGCCGTATAATCGAACCTGTAACCGTTCTTTTCCAGGAATCTTTCAGTTGCTGTCAATGCTGTTCTATGATTAGCATCCGGGAATGCTTGAAGCAAAATTATATTTTTCATATAATATGCCGCTATCTCCATTACAGTCCTGTTTTTCGGTGCAAGTTCGATTAATTTATTAAGTTCCCGGATCTTGATGGGGTAATCATCACTTCCAGTGTACTCTATCCGATGGTCTTTTAGGGCGCGTATTTTTATCTGTTCATTGATGTCCAATAGATTTTCTAATGTGAGTAAGTTTAGCTGCATAATTGAATTTCATTGTTATTTTTATAGAGAGTAATATATCAAAATTTCTTTAAGTTTTATTAGCAATCAAGTTACTTAAAATTACCTAATGTAATTTTCAGTAGGGTCGCCCTCCACACCGTGCTTCGTAGTGCCTTTAATGCGGACAAATCATGCACCTCTGGCGGCGTGCGCGTGGGTGGTGGCGCAAGGGTTAGAGAATAGGTTAATTGACAGCATTATCGGGGGAACATTATTTCAGCCTTAAAGAATAAATATAAAAATGAATATAGCAATAACCTTATTAATAATGATTTTTATATCGAAAGCGATTATGGCAAACAAAATTACAAGACCAGCTTCTTTAGTAAAGCAAGGAAATCTGACACTTTATGCAACATCATTAAAAGTTTCAGAGCTGTTAAGCCCAAATTTTTACACTATTGATAGGCTTGACCCTGAAAACAGTGAAAAGGGTTTTCAAAGAGTACTAAACAAAGCAAGAGCAAATAAACTTGCAAAATATATCGTTGCAGGGCAAGAAAATAAAGATGCCTTTTTGCCAACAAGTATTTTCATGGCAACAAATAAAAATATTCCTTTCAATCCATCTAATAATACCATTGAAATAGACATTAATGAAATTGGAACTTTAAACGTAGTGGACGGACAGCATCGTGTTGAAGGATTAAAAATGGCAGCTGAGAAAGATCCCAGAGTATTGGAATTTGAAGTTCCAGTTAACATTGCTATCAATCTTCCAGAAATTGCACAAATGAGCCATTTCCTTATTGTTAATACTACGCAGAAAAGTATTGATGAAGGACTTGCACAAAAAATCCGTGCAAGATTGACAACTTCGATTGGGCTTGTTGATATACCAACATTACCAAAATGGATTTCCAATTTAATTGAAAGAGGAGATGATTTAAAGGCATTACAGTTTGTCGTCTTTTTAAACAAGGATAAAGAAAGCCCTTGGCTAAACAAAATTAGAATGGCAAACGATGATAACAGCGATGGCAGTATCAATCAAAAGAGTTTTGTAAAAATAATTAAGAAATATGTTTTAGTTGCAAACAATCCCATTGTCGATACAGAAGACGAAGATAGACAGCACAGAATATTTTTGAACTATTGGAAAGCTATCACCAATATTATAGGAACTGATGAGCCAACTGTGTTATTCAAATACAATGGAGTTGAATTGTTCTGCAAATTTTGTGTTCCATTTTTCAGCAAGATGGTTAATATGCCTGACTACAAAGTTTCAACAATGCAAACTTTGTTAGACCACGTATTCGACAATGTTGAAGGTGATGCAGCTGGGGTTGGGCATACAGTATTCTGGGTAAAAGGCAGTACTGCCAGTGGGCTAAACACGACTGCATTACATAAAATCAATAATGAAATGGTGAAAGCGCTTCACATAGCCTCAACCATTAAAAAAGAAATGGCAGTATGAAAGTTGAAGAACTAACTCCTCTACCAAAAAACAAAGTGCATTTTAAACTTGCTTCTTTTAAAATCGTTCCTAAAGAAGCAGGTTGTTATGTACTCACTACTTTTGACAATGATATTCTTTACATCGGAAATTCAGTGAATTTAAATGATAGATTTAAGCAGCACCTTGACAGTTCAGAAAAAACAAATCCGACTAAAGATGGAAAAGCGATTTGGTTTTACTTCATGCCTTATGATCCAATGAATCTACCTAAACTTGAAAGGACTTGGATAAACCATTTTGACGCAATGCACGGAAGATTACCAATAATGAACAAAGTTAATTCACCTGTTAGCTGATAGATACATACATATATTTTGTTAGTTCTTGTAGATTTAACAATTTCACTTACCATCACTCATAGAAACAATATGATGATTCAATAATCGTCGGATATAGTTCGTTTGAAGGCGTATCTTTTCCAAACTTTATTGCCTTTTTAATTAAAATAATCGCCTCTGCACTAAAAACGGTGATTTGATATATGTCTTCAGATAAACTAAATATCATGACTCGAAAGAGATTCAAAAGCAAAGGTTTGCCTTGGGGGAAAATAGCCATTAAATATGCTAAACCACTTGCATACCTTGTGAAAGAATCAAATCTCGCAAAAGAAAGTATTGTGAGTCCTTCCAGAACTTCCTGCCATAATAAAAAAGGCAAATGACTCCAAAAAATTTTGAATTGTCGCTAAAATTTCTTAGTGCCATCCCTACCACGACACGACCCTATCATACTCAAAAAGCATCTTCACAATCCCATCATACCCCACACATTCATGCGCAGTAACCCCTCTTGCCTCCGCATCATCCCTGCACGCATAGGCTTTCAACCCTGGTTTCAGATACACGGCATCATGCATCAGGAGCAGTGCCACTTTATGTTCCGCACCCTGCGCCTTAGCTATTTCGATAGGCGTCGTATCATTTGGATTCCTGATAATATGCAGGATCTTCATAATAACACCCGGTCATTTTTCTGGGTAGTTTTCCGGACAGTTTTATTGAAATTCGTTGGGCTTCTGACAATCGCCAGATAATCACCAGACTCGCCAAATAATCGCCAGGCGTTCAACCACAGAGAACACAGAGATTCCTGATGCATCGCTTCGCGCTCTTTGTGTCCATTGCAGTGGATTATTTTGATAAAACGAGATGCGGGAAAGTATCTGCGTTCATCTGCGTTCATCTGCGGTTTTTTATATTCAGGATTCATAAAAACTCCTTTGAAGATATTCTTCTTGTGGCGTCATTCCTGTGATTTAAGCAACCCGCGCTCTGAGACCTGCTTTTTGCCGTTTTATTTTGGTTTAACATCATATCTCCATAACATTAGTCCATTATTAGCCCTTAATTAGCCCTTTTAGTCCATTATTAGCACTTTACTTCAATAGAATGTACCCAGTCCCTCTTCCAGTTGTGCCTATTTTTTCTAATACTTTTTTCTCAACAAGTTCTTTCAAATCAATAGTAGCCATAGGTTTTGATACGCCACTTAATTCCTGATATTCCTTATTAGTAATTTTCCCTTTCTCCTTCACATACGTCACCGCTTTTACCTGCCTCTCATTCAGACCCTGACTATGCAGATATTCGACTGTATAAATATCCTTCCTGAAAATCACCCGAAACCCCTGATATTCCTCAAAAACAGGATCTGGAAGTTCTGCGATCCGGCAGGCTTTTCTCATCTTCTCAATCCCACTTCCCCACTGCTCGATCAGTTCGACATCATAGAAAACTTCAGCAATCCCTTTATTTCGCAATTTAGAGGAATGTGGCGAAAAAAGTTCATCCAATGTGATGCCCGAAGGTAAACCTCCTGGACTCCAGACGATCAGCTTATCATCATATATCCTTACCTCAATATTTGAAAGAAATGTATAATCCCGATGGCATACTGCATTGATAATAGCCTCCCTCAAAGCCTCCAGTGGATAATCCCATACTTGCTCCCTTTCAGGTCTTCCTGTCATAATAAATTTCACATTGATATTCTTGTGTATGAAATCCATCGCTTCATCTATTTGCTCGATAATATTTTCTTCGATCATTCTATCATCGATCACAAGAGTTTCGTCTTTGAACCTGCCGCAGTGAATAGCAGCCTGTGATAAAAATCGCTTCTGTCCTTTGCGAAATAACAGTATTGCCGCCCAGGCAGGTTTCCCGTCCTTTATCAGTTCAAGCTTTTCAAGAACTTTAAGCGGTTCTTCATCGTCTCCTATCTTCCTCCTGCCAGCCTCATTTGCCTTTTTTATGTACCTTTTCACCTTTTCGAGGTCAATATCTTCAAGAGTTCTCTCATCAAACTTTTCTTTGAATTCAAGAAGAATGGATTCCCCACTTTCAACAAGTTCCGGCAAATTATCGCCACTATTATCACTTTTGGTATTTTCCATCTTAATCGGGACTCTGGACGCCTTCATCCGCGGTTGATTTTCGGAGTTCATAATCAAAACGGTATCACAATATCCGAGCCCTCAATTGTTCTCACGATCTCATCCCGCCCTGCCGCCTTAACATTCGAAACAAGGCTCTTTACCCCTCTTTTTTCCATCGATGGCTTATCAGCGATCATTGCACATTTCATCATCGGCAGAGCCTCAAACTCCTTTTTCAATGTCGGCGCGCCAACAAGTTCAGGCTTTGCAGGAGTAGCTGAATAAACCCCATCGTCCATGAAAATGACGGTGACCTTATCGCCGCACAGCGTCAGCCCCACGCTCATGCGTAGCGCCTCTGCATTCCTGCGCGTGTTAAGCGGAAGGTTCCTTACGATCACCGTAATATTTTTCATGGCTCACCCGAAAGAAATGAACCTGTCAACATCACCCGCGATGCAGGCATGGTCGTACTGGCTGCCGAACAGTATTCCATCTACCTTCTTGACATTTCTCTGCTCAGCGTTCAGTGCGCATACCGCGATGCTCACACCCCTCTCTGTAAGCTCTGCGAACTCTTTTTTATGAACATTATACACCCCGTCGTACATCAAAAAAATAGACACCTCATGACCCTCCTCCCGCGCAGCCCTGCTTAATGAAATCACCGTATGCGTATTCTCATTCTCAGGGCTTGAGGTCAAAAGTATCCCGAGCTTCATGCCTTGCGTATCCTCACTTTCCAGAGATGGTCGCCCTTCTCCTCGATCCCCAAAATCTTGTGTCCCTCATTTTTCAGGCTTCGAGGCACATTCTCCACAGCCGGGGCATGGTTAAAAGTCACAATGAGCTCTTCGCCGCTTTCAAGCTCTTCAAGTTTGAGTTTTGTCTTCACGAACGTATAAGGGCATACCTCGCCCCGCAGATCAAGTTCAGTTGCCATAATTACCATATCCTGCATGATTCACCGTATATCTCTTCCTGTATAGATGTAATCTTTGGTTTTTCACCGCAAACAGGGCATTCCCTGTTCCATCGCATCTTGATCTCATCAAAGCTCATATTGAGCGCATCATAATAAATAAGCCTGCCAACAAGCAGTTCGCCTATTCCGAGCAGGTATTTAACGACCTCGGTCGCCTGGATGACACCGATTATCCCCGGCAAAACGCCAAGCACACCAGCCTCCTGGCAGCTTGGCACCATTCCCGGAGGGGGAGCATGTTCGAACAGGCAGCGGTAGCATGGTCCCTTGTGCGGTATAATCGTTGTGACCTGTCCCTCGAACCTGTAGATACTGCCGTGTGACAGCGGTTTATCAAGGATAACGCACGCATCGTTCACGAGATACCGCGTGGCAAAGTTGTCAGAACCATCAACAATAATATCATATTCCCTGAAAATATCCTCAACATTCTGGGCATTCAGCCTCTCGATGTATGTATTCACCTGTATGTCAGGATTAAGGTTGTTCACGAACTGCTTTGCAGACTCAACCTTATGCATCCCCACATTCCCGCCGTGAATGACCTGGCGCTGGAGGTTGCTCAGGTCAACCGTATCGTCATCGATGATACCGAGCGTCCCTATTCCTGCTGCGGCGAGGTATTCGATTATTGGCGCGCCAAGACCGCCTGCGCCAATGCATAATACCTTTGACGAAAGGAGTTTTTTCTGTCCTTTTCCGCCCACCTCGGGCAGGATGATATGACGCGAGTATCGCTTAATCTGTTCTTCGCTGAATCCGCCTAACATTTTTTCACCTGATTATTACTGGTAGTATTATTTACACCACTAAAGTATTACTACCATAAATAATTTGTGGTTATTTTGTGTATTACATAGATTACATTACCTGGATCGGCACAGGAGTAATGCACATAAGCGCAAGGGCAAACGTCAGCACCCCGAGTACCATCCTCCTCCTGTCAAGCGGAATATCGTCGTTGAGAGGTCTGGGATGACCGCCTGCAGAAAAAAGGAGCAAAAGAACGCTCCAGAATATCCACATGAAGCCGTCCACGTTCATGAATATTGTAACGTAAGCCCCTATCAAGAACAAAACCACGGGCAGAACCGCCGAAACGCGTGATGCTTTTTCGCCTATCATTGCTCGAAGGACATGACCGCCGTCCAGTTGCCCGGCAGGGATGAAATTAAGGGCAGTTATAAGCATACCAGCCCAGCCGGCGAAAGCGATCGGATGTATAGAGGATGAATCAGATATACCTAATAAGACCTGTATAAACCCGAAAAGAGGGGGTATGCCAAGCTGTACCTGGATGATATTATCTCCTGAGGCTTGAGGAATGGGAGACTGGAGAAGTCCTATGACAGTAACGACTACAGATGCAAAAAGCCCGATCAGAGGTCCCGATATCCCTACATCGAAAAGCGCTTTCCGGCTGGGTATGGTACCCCTGTGCCTTATGACCGCTCCCATCGTCCCGATTATTGTCGGAAACGGTATGAAATAAGGCAGTGAGGTCTGCATCCCGTGCTTTTTCGCAACAAAATAGTGCCCTGCTTCATGCGCGATAAGCACGGTCATTATGGCTATCGTGAACGGTATCCCCTTCAGGATATCAGAAGGGGCGATTTCAGGATTTGCTCCATAAAGATAAGAACCCACAAGCATGGTCGTAAAAAATGTTGCCAGCAGGAGCACGACATTTATCCATCTGCGCTCCTTTACCTTACGAAACGGCGAAGCCACAAGTACGTTTTCTCCAAGTTCATATCCCGCCTGGAATTCAAAACCATTTTTTGCAAAAACAGCCCACAGTTCCCTGTAAATTGTCCTGATATCCTTTTTCGGAAGACCGTAGAAATATATATTGCCGTCATGCTGCCGTATTTCATAAATAGAGAAAAAAGGGCTGATCTTTTCAGCCAGTTCATCAGCAGCCTGATCGTTCATTTTAGTACTCCAGGTCCTTCCTGATGAATATGACCATACCGGGGATAAACAATGCCGCAGAAGCCGCAGTCAGTATAATGAAATGACCGGCGAAGAGGGAAGGATCATAAACCGACATCAACTCAAGAGTAAAAGGGGAATACCATGTGAGCTTCTCAAGATACATCAGATAATCAGTGCTGTTGTTGGTCAGGTTCAATACGAATTCCATAAACGGTATCATTATCCACAGGGTGGTCAGCGCAGCAGTGACCGTAACCAGTTTTGTCCCCGCCCATGCGGCTTTCTTCCCGTTATTAAATATTACTGAAAGGAACATTCCCGCTGATGCGAAAAGCACGGCATTGATGAAAAGCATCTCAAGCACAAGTACTGATGGGTTAAACGCAGAACTGAACCGTGATGTAAAGACCCAGTTTGTAATGAAATAAAAGAGAATTATCATTGGAAGCGCCAACAAGAGAAGCCCTGTGAATTTAGCTATGAAAATAGACTGTCTTGTCTGGGGGCTTGACGCCATGACAAAAAGCGTCTTTTTTTCCTCCTCGCCTGAGATGGTCGTGCAGGCTTTTTTTATGATCTGGTTACCCATAAGGGTGAGGCTGAGCAGGTATGGGAACAATAAGAAAAATATTACCCCTATGGAAACCGGAAAAACCATTTTAGGAACATTTCCCGCCAGAACATCGGATGACGATTTTACGGCAAAGGATACGATGTACAGCAGTACCTCAGTCATGGGATTATTTGGATAATTTAACGTTATGAGCGACCTGCCGATGCTCATGTTAATGTACTCTTGTGCAAAAAGAGCATACGCTGAAATAAAGACCAGGACGCCAAACCAGGCGTATGATGGCAAAAAACCTTTTATGAGTCGTTTTGTTTCATTAACTACAAGCGACAAAAAGCCGGAAATTAAAGAGCGCATATTTATTTCTCCGCTTGAAGATACTTCGCAAAAATATCATCGATCGAGATCTTCGCGGGTCTTGCGTCTTTGATATCAGCAGTGGTGGTAGCTATCCTGATAATGCAGGGGATCTGTGAATCGTTCGTATAATTCACATATATTGATTCCCCGCTGACTGTTGCTTTTTTCCCGCTCTTTTGAAATTCAAACAGCAGATTCTGGGTCTGTCCCGCATCACAGAGTTTGATCTCAATGGCTCCTTTGCCTATTTTCTGTCTCAGATCAGCCATTTCACCGTTCACAATACTTGAGCCTCTTCTTAGCACCGTGACGCTGCTGCACAGCCCGTCTACGGTATCAAGGTCATGACCTGTAAGAAGGACTGTCTTGTTCGAAGCCAGCAGGAACTCCCTTATCCCTTTTTGAGAAACAGGGTCAAGACCAGCCATGGGTTCATCCAGCAAAAGAACAAGAGGATTATGAACGCATGCCATCGCGAACGCAACATTTTTTTCCATTGACGGTGAAAAACGGTCGAGCGACTGGTCAGCCACTGCTTCAAGCCCGTTTTGCTTCATGATGCTGTCTATGACGTTCCTGTCATGTATTCCGTGAAGCGATGCTTCAAAGCTGACAAGTTCCCTTGCAGTATGATCGTGCGGAAGGTGTGGTGTCCTGGGAACATACCCTGTTATCCTCCTGATCTCGGAGCCTTTGCCAGCCGGGATATTGTTTATGGCTACCTCGCCTGAATCAGGTCTGACAAGGGTCGAAAGAATCCTGAGCACAGTGGACTTTCCGGAAGCCTCAGGACCTATGAGCCCGTGAATGGCGCCTTTTTCTACATGAAGGTCAAGGTCTATTATGGCTCTTGTTTTTCCGTATTTCTTGTTCAGCTTGCGGGCGACTATCATTTATCCCTTGACCCCAGAGGAACGAATTTCGTGCCGTAATACAGCATCCCTTTGTCGCTCTC
>CABMHZ010000040.1 GCA_902386115.1 uncultured archaeon
ACCCGTACCCATGCTGGGTGGTGTAAGCTGGCATGTGGTCGGCGCAGCACTTACGGCAATAATATTCGCAAGCCCCTGGGCTGCCGTCCTGCTGATCACCCTGGTTCTTGCGGTACAATCGCTCTTCGGGGATGGCGGGATAACCGTGATGGGAGCGAACATCCTGAACATGGGAATAATTGGCGGATTCTTCGGTTATTACAGTTTCATTGCCCTCTCCAAACTCTCAGTAAGGCGCACCGTAGCTCTATTCGCAGGCGCCTGGCTCAGCATGTTCCTTCCTGCCATTGCCCTTGTTTTTGAACTGTGGTTCTCAGGCACATTCCCGCTAAAGGAAGGTGTCTTCTACATGGGCATTTTCCAGGGCACTGCGGGGATAGGCGAGGGGATTTTAACGGTCATAGTTTTTAACGCCATAATCAGGGTAAGACCGGATATCATCGCAGAAGAGGGATATAAGAAAGTCAGCACAATAAAAGTGGCTGCGGCAGGTTTTGTGGCATTCGCAGGACTTGCCATTGCTGCGCCGTTCCTGGCATCCGGCAATCCTGACGGTCTTCAACATACCACCAGCCTCCTTGTAAAAAACAACATAGGAAATACAATAACTCTTCTCTTCTCAAACTACGCTATCCCCGGAATGGGGAAAATTGGAGCGATCGCGGCAATCCTTATGGGATTTGCAGCCATCCTGATAATATGGTTTGGCGCTTCGAAAATAATAAAAACCGCAGATAAACGCAGATAAAGCCGCCCAGAGTCACGCCTCTGAAGGTCGTGTCCACGTATGCCAGTGCGCTGGCATACGTGTGCGCGGTGTCGAGAACCCGCAGGGTTTCGGCAGGATAAACGCAGATATGAACATAATAGAAACACGAGATCTAACCCATGTGTATCGAGGAAAAATAAAGGCACTGGACGGTGTCAACTTTGCTGCAAAGCCCGGTGAACGCATCGCCATCATCGGAGCGAACGGAGCAGGGAAATCCACGCTCTTCAAGCATTTCAACGGGATACTTAAACCCACAAGCGGCGAAGTCATGATAAAAGGCGAGCCTGTGAGTAAAAAAAACATCCTGGACGTGCGAAGGACTGTGGGAGTGGTGTTCCAGGACCCCGACGACCAGATATTTGCTCCCACGGTCAAACAGGACGTCAGTTTTGGTCCGATGAATCTGGGTCTTCCCCCGGATGTCATAGAAAAGAGGGTGCATGAGGCACTTGAGCTTGTGCGTCTTAATGGATTTGAGGAGCGAGCCCCACATCACATGAGCACGGGTGAGAAAAAGAAGGTAGCCATCGCAGGCATACTTGCCATGCAGCCCGAAGTGCTGGTACTGGATGAGCCAACCGCAGGACTTGACCCGGGCGGGGCGCTAAGGCTCATCAGGCTGATAAACGATATGAACAGGTACCTTGGAATTACAATTATCACAGCCACGCATGAGGTGGACATAGTACCCCTGCTTGCAGACAGGGTGTGCATAATGTCTGGAGGCAGGATAATCGGCGACGGAAGTCCCCAGGAGATATTCTCAACTGATGAACTTATTAAAAAGACGCACCTTCGCCTGCCCATAGTGGCACAGCTATTGGAATTGCTGCAGGAAAAAGGAGTTCCTGTCAACGTAAAGTTCACGCTCGAAGAAGCCAGGGACGAACTGCTCAGGGTTGTGAAATAATGCACATATCGCTTACTGAACTTGAGCGCGAGTCTTTCAGGAAATCCCCTGTCCACGGAATAGACGGGCGTGTAAAGATCCTCATGACGCTGGCAATAGTCATTTATGCGGTCTGGCTTCCGCGCATGGACGCCCTGAACTTCCAGAAACTTGCACTACTTGAGATATATCTTATTGCGCTTTTGGTTCTTGCCACGCTTGAGTTCTCATACATCGCCCTCAGGTTCGCCATAGCCATGCCTTTCGGACTGGGAATCGCAGTCCTTCAGCCCTTCCTGAGACAGCCGTTCAATTCGGATTTTACCGTGCTTTTCACCCTGCCATTCGGACTTTCTGCAACGCGTGAAGGCGCGCTTTTTGGCGCAATAATATTTGCGAAATTCCTTGTCTCCATTACGGCAGTGATACTTCTTTCATCAACCACATCACTGAGCGACCTTGTGGCATCCGCAAGGCGCATGGGACTGCCGAGAGAAATGGCGCTCCTGTTTACCATGATGGTGCGCTACCTTTTTGTTTTCTCGAACATGCTGGGAAGGATAAGGACAGCGCAGAAAACGCGGTGTTTTGACCTCATGAACAAGAATGTCCCGCGTATCTGGACGCTTCACCAGATAGGCTACACGATAAGCTCCATGTTCATCCGTTCATATGAACAGGGGGAGCGGACATTCCAGAGCATGCTCTGCCGCGGCTATAATGCGGATGCGCAGGTATATGTGGGCAGGAAGGCACTCAGTTTACCGGACGTTTCGGTCGTTGTGCTTACAACGGGCATCATAATTGCAGCCCAGATGGGCTTTACCTAAGTTTTTATACGTAGAAGTATTAACTTAATATGTCTGGAGATAATATCCCAGATGACAGGAGCCAGGTTATGCCGGAAAGAAAATACGTAATAGAATCACGAAGATACATTGGCGAAGATGGAAGATCAACATTCGATAAGTGGGTAACGAACGCAAAAGTTATCGAGATAAAACACGAAGACCAGTATCTGGTGTTTTTCCCGCTGGAAGGAGAAAATGCAGGAAAGAAGCATTATATACCGTTCTCGAATATTCATATCGTCAGGGAAATTTAAATTCCCTGACATCAGGACTGATTATTGGGACTAAAATTAAAATGTGCTGTCTTCAAGGAATTTCTTGAATGAATCCAGTTCGGTTTTGCCTTTTACCGCTTCACTTTTTATTTCATTACCTATCTGTGATAGCACAGTCTTGAGTTTCTCCTTATCGACCCGTTTTGAAACCTGAATTTCAAAAAGATAGTCTTTTGAGCCAACTTTTTGCAGTTCTACAAGATCTTTATTCTTGAATAATATATTCCGAATCGTCTGTTTTATTTGTTCGCTTTTAATTACATACTGATCTATTCTATATTCAGCGTCAGTTTCAGAATATTTCCAATCGATGTTAAACGGTACGACCTGAAGTGTGTAGTTGTGTTCTCCCATAAGCATCAAATTAGCTTTTAACTTGAGGTCAAGACCCGGCCCTTTCTGCGGTTCAGTTTCAGTCATATTTTCATGCCTCCGACAAGGTTACAGCGAACCTTTCATCCCTGATATTTCTTTTGCGGGCATTAACCTTTTGGTGATTGCCGGATCGAACGAATGCCTGAAACCGAAACAAATAATACACCAAGCAGATAATCTGTGTACGAGGTCAAAAAAATGACATCTGAAAAATGCAACTTCTATTCTGATGAAAAATGCATTGCATCAGACCTGGAACCGTGTGATTTCCAGGGGGAAAATTTCAAGGAATGCCTGCGCTACCGCCTGCATTTCCTCAGACCGCAGATCATGCAGCTGCGATAGGTTATTTTCCTTAACTAAATCAATTTATATAACAGCAGGGTTCTATAAGTTGCAGAGGTAGTTATGGACAAATATCGATGTACTGTCTGCGGATACATATACGACCCTGTAATGGGAGATGAGCCGAAGATAAAACCCGGAACTGCTTTCGAAGACCTGCCTGACGACTGGATTTGCCCGCAATGCGGGGTAGGCAAGGACATGTTCGAAAAAATTTAAACTGTGAAAATACCTATATAGTATTAACTCCAATATTAATTCGTATATTTACGAACAAAAAGAGGATCATATGAAAACGGAACGCTGGGGCAACATAGGCTCAAAATTTGCGCATCTTACGAGCACTCATCCGTGCTACAATGAGAAAGCGCATTTCACAACTGCAAGGATACACTTACCAGTGGCTCCGCGCTGCAACATCCAGTGCAACTACTGCATACGGAAGCTGGATAAATGCGAGCACAGACCCGGAGTGGCTGGCGTTATCCTGAACCCGCAGGAGGCGCTTGTCAGGGTTGACAAATACATAAGGGAGATGCCGAACCTGAAGGTTGTGGGTATTGCGGGACCCGGCGAATCGCTTGCGAATGAGGATACTTTCGAGACATTGCGCCTTGTGCATGAGAAGTACCCCGAACTCATAAAGTGTGTAGCTTCAAATGGTCTTCTGCTTGCTGAAAATGTGGACAGGCTCGTCGAAGTGGGTGTAACGAGCGTCACAGTGACCATAAATGCAGTTGACCCGGAGGTCGGGGCAAAAATATACTCGTTCGTGCGCTATCACGATAAGACATATAAAGGCGTTGAAGGCGCAAAACTCCTTATTGAGAACCAGTTCCTGGGCGTGAAGAAAGCAAGCGAAGCGGGACTGAATGTCAAAGTGAACACAGTGCTTATCCCTGAGATCAATTTCGAGCAGGTAAAGGAGATAGCAAAGAGAGCCGCCGAGAACGGCGCCATACTGATGAACATAATCCCTCTCATACCTCTACAGAAGTTCGAGAAGGAAAGGGCACCTGAATGCGACGAACTTAACATGGCAAGGACTATCTGTGAGGAATTCCTGCCCCAGTTCAGGCTGTGCAGGCAGTGCCGCGCTGATGCGATCGGTGTGCCGGGGATGGAGCCCTGCGGTTCGCCGGTGCAAAAGCAGGCGACGGGTGAGTATTATCATGCGTAGATTATATTAGGATATAATAGCGTAACATTTTTCATAAATGTCAACATTATATTTGTTACAGACATCACGAAAATCGTTTATGTTAAATGTAATCAAATATTGTATATTTTTATGGTAATCTCGTATCATTAACCTGATAATGTTATCTACGTAACTAATACTCCTGCATCTCTTGCCTTCAATTAATGTAAGAGATAAAGCTTCTTTTTTATATTTCGAATCATCAAATTCTTCTGTAAGATCAGATTTTAATATCTTCTCTAAAAAATCTATTTTAAGTTTTTTATTCTCTTTGAAAAATCTTGTTCTTAATAGCTCGGATAAAATTGAAGGAGTGATTATTATTTTTATTCTTGTATTCTGAACATATGAAAATATCTCTTCAGCCACATTATTTTTTTTTATATCATCTCTTCCATCAAATAGAGCTATCCAAAAACCAGTATCAGCTAAAATATATCTCATTAATTATTCCAGCTCTTCTTCCTCATTTTCACCCACACCTACGGCATATCCTGCCCAAGGATTTCTCTTCCTCTCACCAAAAATAAAATTTCCTTTCATCTTTCTAGCATCTCTGTAAATTATGTAAATTCGATCTTTCTTTTGTATTTTTACCGATTCTTTTATAGATTTCTTAAGTTCTTGCAGAATATTTTCTTTTAATTCGAATTTAAAAAATGCCGCACCTGTGCCACATTCGATTGCATTTTTTGCCTCTAACCATGTATATAATCCTTCAAAATCCCCGCCCAACGCCAAATCATACACCATCCAAACCGATTTCTTCACCATTAACTATTACCTCTTTTATTACTAATATCGCTTGGATTTCATATACCTTATCACAAAATTTACGATTCAACTTTAATTAAACGGTCTACAGCTTCGTCCATACTCCCGCTCCTGAAGCCCACAAGATCCAGTGTGATATAGATAAATCCGAGTTTTTTAAACTGTACAGCCACAGCATCGCGCATTTCCAGTAACCGCGGCATTTCATCAGGCATTATCTCAATGCGCGCGATGCCGGCATGGTCGCGAACGCGCACGACTTCAAATCCCATCTTCCGAAGACAGGCTTCAGCTTCCCCCACGCGTTTGAGCGCCTCGCGTGTTATCGCCTGCCCGTACGGGAAGCGCGAGGACAGGCATGCCATTGAAGGCTTGTCGGCTATCGATAATCCAAGTTTTTGAGCCATCCCGCGTATCTCATCCTTTGTCACGCGAAACTCGATGTAAGGATTGTATATACCTTCCTCGGTAACTGCCCTGTGACCGGGTCTGCGGGCTTTCAGGTCTGAGAAATTCGTTCCCTCGATAATGGTATTGATGCATTGCTGTCGAGCTATTTTCTTTAATTCCCTTAGCAATCCTTTCTTACAGTAATAACACCTGTCGGGCGGATTTTTTGCGAACTCAGGCTCTTCAAGCTCGTCATAAAAAATCACGATATGCCTGATACCTATCTCTTTTGCAACCTTTTTTGCGCCTTCAAGCTCCCCCGGCGCGAGAGTCGGCGCGTCAGCGGTAACTGCAATCGCTCTTTCCCCCAGCGCCCTGAAAGCGAGCGCGGCAAGAACGGAGCTGTCCACTCCGCCTGAGAATGCGACGAGGGCGCTGCCTTTTTCTTTCAGGGCTTCCAGGATGGAATGCATTTTGTCGTCAATGGACATAAGTGATATATAAACCGGTAAAAGATGTAAGGGTTTCTGTGGATAGCATGTTTTTCATTATAAAAGGTTTTGTACTATCAGCGAAAAGATAGGCGCATGCAAGTAAGAACCTGGATCGGATCATTCAAACTGGATAAGAACATGATTACTGGGGTGGAATTATGCCAGAAGGATCCCGACGCGATCCTCGACCGCGTCCTTGCCGAACCTCTGCTTCTTCGGGGAAAAATCGCAGGCATAGACCTGCGTGACCTTGCATTGAAATATGGTTTCGTTGCATCCGCGGAAGAATACGACATCATGCTACACGACCTAAATATCAGGCTTGCAAAGAAACAGGTTGAGAACGCTGTAACGCCCGACAGGCAGATAATAGCTGCTATTGAGGCAATTGACGATATAGATGAGACAACCAATATCCTTGCCGAGAGGTTGAGAGAATGGTATATGCTTATCTTCGGTGAAACCGAATTGAATGGAAAAGAGCTTGCCCGCCACGTAACAGGACTGAAAGAGCAGGGATCAGATGCGATGCATAGCCTTGCTTCATCCATTCTCGGTCTATACGATTCGCGCCAATCAATCGAAGAATACCTGAAAGAGAATATGCAAAAGACAGCGCCCAACCTTACGAACGTGGCAGGATACCTCCTCGGAGCGCGCCTCCTGAGCATCGCGGGAGACCTTGAAAAACTCGCCTCCATGCCTTCGAGCACGGTGCAGGTTATTGGCGCAAGCAATGCGCTTTTCAAACACTTAAGAGGCAAAGCGCCCTCTCCGAAACATGGTGTGATATTCAGGCACCCGTACATTAATACCGCTCCAAAACGCCTGCGTGGAAAAATTGCAAGAGCAGTAGCCGCGAAAATCTCACTTGCTGCCCGTTACGACCGGTATTCAGGGAATATTAACGAAAGTTTGCAATCCGAACTTGATAAGAAAGTTGCGAATATCAGGAAACGGGCAAAGAAATGATCACGATATCGAGAGCAGTCTCCCGTACTGGCTTTCGTCAAAATAACGCGTGAACT
>CABMHZ010000041.1 GCA_902386115.1 uncultured archaeon
ATTGATTGATCACGAGAGATGGGCAGAACGTCTTTCGCGCGAACTTTCAGCTGCATGGGCTATCGCAAGAAAGGACATGCGGATCTACTACCTCAAGCCCAACATAATTGTTTCCGGCATCTTCTTCCCGCTCTTCATGTTTCTGGCCTTTGCCATCGGGAAGAACGCCCCGCCCGGTACTCTGATCCCGGGTCTGATCTCGATCACCCTCCTGTCTTCGGCATCATCAATAGAGCCGGTCTCGATACCTATTGAACGGCGTGTAAAAACATTTGATCGCCTGCTCTCTGCACCGATCTCATTGCATTCGCTGGTGTCGGGTGAGAGCCTGAGTGGATTTCTCTACAGTCTCGGCATAGCGTGTCTCCCGCTTGCGATCGGCGTCATCATTTTCAATACGCCTATATTAAATGCACCTGTCCTTGTTATCGCAATGATACTGACGGCATTCTGTTTTGCCACGCTCGGGACACTGTTCGCAGCATACCCCACCGAGAACGTGGGAGAAGTCATGTCGATGCTCAACACTGTCAGGCTGCCGCTGATCTTTATCTCCGGTGTATTCATCCCGATATCTTCTATGCCAAAAATTGGTCAGGATATTGCACTGATATCCCCCCTTACCTATGGAAATGATATGATCGAGTACGCGTATACCGGCAAATCGCTTTTTTCACCACTGCTGGATATCGTAGTGCTGGTGTTCTTCATCCTGATCTTTCAGGTGGCGGCAAATTACCTCTACAAGAAGTTTAACGAGTGAATGCTATGCCTGATGTTTGCTGCGACCTTTCCTTTAGTTAATTTAATAACCTCGCAGGAATTCTAAGGGGAATATTTGAGAGGAAATAACACATGACACAATACAAAATCCCAGTTATCCCCGGCGACGGGATAGGTCCTGAGATCATAACAGAAGGGCGAAAGGCTCTTGAAGCTGCAGGCGAAAGGTTCGGTTTCGACATAGACTGGATCGAATACCCGCACGGAGCAGACCATTACCTTGAAACCGGCGAGCTGATTTCCGAGGACACGCTCAAAGAACTTTCGAAATACAGAGCCATCTATTTTGGCTCAATCGGAGATGAGAGGATAAAGCCCGGGATACTGGAAAAGGGCATCCTGCTCACCATCCGTTTTTATCTTGACGAGTACGTCAACCTGAGACCTGTGAAGCTCCTTGAAGGAGTCTGGACGCCTCTCAAGGACAAGACCTCGAAGGACATTGATTTCGTGGTCGTTCGCGAGAATACTGAGGACTTCTATATCGGCATAGGCGGGCGAGCCAAAAAAGGGAAAAGCAAGAAAAAGCTTGAAGTTGTGCGCAACATGTACAATGTGAAATTCGGGCTTGATATCGATTCTGACAGCGATGAGATAGGATACCAGCTCGGACTCGTAAGCAAAGAGGGCACGCAAAGGGTCATCCGCTATGCTTTTGAGCTTGCACAGAACAGGAAAAAACACCTTTCGTCTGTGGATAAGGCGAACGTTTTGTCTGATATTTACGGGTTCTGGAGAGAGGAATTCACATCCATCGGAAGCGAATATCCTGATGTAAAGACTGATTTCAACTTCGTTGACGCAATATCCATGTGGTTCGTTAAGAACCCTGAGTGGTTCGATACCGTTGTTGCGCCCAACATGTTCGGGGACATAATCACAGACCTTGGCGCAATGATACAGGGCGGTCTTGGTCTTGCCCCGGGCGGGAACATAAACCCTGAAGGCACGAGCATGTTCGAGCCAATACACGGAAGTGCGCCGAAATATAAAGGGCTGAACAAAGTGAATCCCATAGCGACTATCTGGGCAGGAGCATTGCTGCTTGACCAGATAGGTGAAAAGGAAGCTTCGTCTGCTATTGTCCGGGCAATAGAGCAGAACCTCGTGAAAGGGAAAGTGAAGACCTATGACCTTGGAGGCTCAAATTCAACCTCTGATGTCGGGGACGATATCGCGCGGTTGATAAAGAAAAGTTAGGAAAATAAGGAAGCGCAGATTTATAGATAAATACCACGGAGTGCACGGAGGACACAGAGAAAAGCAGGGCTGTGCTCTCTGTGTCCTTTGTGGTTGATTTTCATACATGGAAAAAATTGAATTAAAAGAAACCGGACTTAATAACGTCTTTACATTTATTGCCCGTGATGGTTCAAAAAGATTAGCCACAAAATCTCTTGTCCGCGGGAAACCGGATGAAAAAACCCTGAAGGTCTGGAACGACGAATACCGCATCTGGGACCCGTATCACAGCAAGCTTGCCGCTCTTCTGGTAAAGGGCGCATCCATACCACTGAAAAAGGATTCCACAGTGCTATATCTGGGCGCTGCCAACGGGACAACTGTCAGCCATGTATCGGATATAGTTTCCGAAGGAACGGTCTTTGCAGTTGAACTCTCACCACGCGCCATGAAAGACCTTATACGCGTAAGTGCGCCCAGAAAGAACCTCGTTCCGATACTTGCAGATGCCTCCCATCCCGTTACATATAAGAACATGGTTACAGAGGTGGACATTATCTATCAGGACGTGGCGCAGAGGGAGCAGGCAGAGATCGCTACTATGAACGCTGGTCTTTTTCTCAAAAAAAGTGGCTTCCTGATACTGATAATAAAATCAAGGAGCATCGATTCGACAAAGAAAGCGCATGACGTGATCCATGACGAAATAAAAAGATTAGAGGATTTTTTCAAGATCAAAGAGAAGATAGATCTGGAACCGTTCCATTCTGATCATGCCGCGGTAATAGCAGAATATCGTAAATGAAAAAAAGGGGGATGGATCAGAAAGTATCCAGTTCTCCCCGTGTGGTCATTTCCGTGATCTTTGTGATATCCCCGAGCCACTTATCTATGATGGCTTCCGATTCTGATTTTATGGTCTTCATATTCGCGCCGTCTCCGGGTATGACCTGCGCGCTTGCTATAAGTGGCTGGTCAATGGGCTTTCCTATCTGGGAAAGGATGCGGATATAAACGTCCTCGATCCCGGAAACGTTTGTGGCGATATCGTTGGCTATCTGGTTGGATAGAAGGTTGTACAGTTTGCCCACATGGTTTATGGGATTCTTGCCGCTTGTGGCTTCCATGCTCATGGGTCTGTTGGGCGTGATCAGCCCGTTGCACCTGTTACCGCGTCCCACAGAACCGTCGTCTCCCATCTCTGCTGAGGTGCCTGTAACAGTGAGGTAAACCGAGCCGGTTGCTTCGTCGTCTCCGGTATTCACAAAAACCTCTACTGCGCGGTCTGTATATTTACCTGAAAGGTCGAGGATCATTCCCCTGAGCTCATCTTTTATCTGGAAGTAGTGGTCCTGGTCATCGACATGCTTGCCTATCATGGCGCAGGCGACGGTCAGCGTGATGCTGTCGTTCTTTCTCATGCCCATGACCTTGATATCAGTGCCGATAGCGGGAAGTTCCTTCTTGAAATTCAATACCATCTGGCGCTCGGTATTGTACACTATCTGCTCGACCTCTGAAAAGGGAGCATGCCCGACCCCGAAGGAAGTATCGTTAGCCATCGGCGCCATTCCCCGCCTGAAAACGCTCTGGAGGTCAGTGGATCCGACGCCAAGCTTACAGTCGATGATGACGTCGTGCTCGGAATCAATATCAGGAAGGGTGTTTTTAAGATATTGTTTTGCCGCTCTTACCGCGGCGGTGTCCGTAGGGATCTTTCTATCCTGAAATTCTTTCGTGGCTCTTCCCACAAGGAGCACATATATCGGCGATATCAGTTCACCGCCGCCGTATTCCGGATGCGAGCGCCCAGCCACGACCTCGACCTGGTCTGTATTGTGATGGAGCACTGTACCGAATTTCTTGATATATTCGTTACACAGCGCCCGGCTTACAGCCTCGGCAAAACCGTCAGCCATGCTGTCCGGATGTCCGACCCCTTTTCTTTCTACGATCTCGATCTCCTGTTTTTCGATAGGAGTCTGTGTGATTTTCTCGACACGGATGTTTCTTGACATTTGATACCTCGAAGTATTCTTCCCTTGATGATATATGGTATTTAAAATCTTTCGGTTTGGGCAGATTTGTAACAGTTTCGGTTTATTTTCTGATTAGAACAGTACTTTTCCAGACTTTTTATTATTTTCTGGTTTGAAAAACCACATAGTTCAGAGGATACAAATAAAGACGGCTACGCTCTGTGCTCTCGGTGTGCTCTGTGGTAGCTCGTTCCCGATTATCTTGACTTCACTTTAAATGACGACTGACCCATAGCAAATCTATATATACCATAACCACTAACTTAAGGTTAGTAACCTCAAGACACTAACCTGGGGTGAACCACAAAACATGGAATCAGCACAACTGTTGGACATACTCGGGAACGAGAACCGCAGGAAGATCCTGCACCTATTGGCAAGCCGCCCATGCTATATGAGTGAAATAGCGGAAAGGCTTGACGTGGGTGCGAAAGCCATTCTCGGGCACCTTGAACTCCTCGTGCAGGCAGGTCTGATCGATGCCAGCGTGGATGAACAGCGGCGCAAGTATTTCCATATCGCAGACAACCTGCGGCTGGAGGTATTCGTGTCGCCGTACTCCTTTGAAATGGCAACCACGATCATCACAAGAGTTGCAGAGCCGGAACATCAGGAAAGTGCCGCTCCTGCGCTGTCAGACCTGAAATCAATGTACGGCAGGATACATGAACTGATGGAGGACTCGCAGCGGATAATGCTGGAATACCAGCAGGTGCAGTCAAGCATCACGGAAGCGATGGGACACTGTATGGATGCCATAGAGGAAGTCTCACGTGATCATATCGAGGCGGAAATACTCTATGCCCTGCTTAAAGGTCCGATGAGCCAGCGCGCGCTCTCCATGCAGCTCGGGATACCTGAATATGTGATCGAGGAACACGTTGAGAATATGTCCGGGAAAAATATGATCAAACAGACTGAAAATAAATACAGCATAGACTGAAAAAAAACTATAGCAAAGAAGGAAGAAAAAAAATAATCGGAGGAAAAAATATGTACAGAGACTGGAGAAAAACCGAAAGAGGAATATTTGATGAACTCGAAAACGAGTTCGAGCAGATGAACGAACTGATGAGCCGCATGATGACTTCACTTGGAAAAGACCCGCAGGTCTATGGTTTCAGTATCCAGGTCGGACCGGAAGGCATACCGCATGTAGAGCGGTTCGGGAACGTCCTGCCTGTAGGCAAAGACCATGATCTCAGGGAGCCGTTTGCAACCTCGATCATCAATGAAAAGGAGAATGAGTTCAATATCACGGCTGAGATGCCGGGGATAAGCAAAGAGGACATCGAGGTCAACGCCACAGAGAACGAGGTAGTATTAACGGCGGAAGGCAGCGGACGGAAATACTATAAGAGCATCGCTGCGCCATCACCCGTTGACCCGGACAGCGCGAAAGCCAAATACAACAATGGCGTGCTGGAAGTCACCCTCAGGCTAAAAGAGCCGCCCCGTTCAAAGGGAAAAAAAATAGATATCGAATAAATACCTGGAAACGTATATAAATAAAACACACTATATATATTGGTACTATGGAAAAAAAGGATAAAACTGTAACTCTCAAGATCAGCGAGGCAAAATCCTACGATGCAGGTCGTGGGATAGCCCGCATCGATCCTGAGGTCGCCCGTGAAATGGGGTTGCAGACAGGGGATGTCATCGGAATTGAAGGTACCAGGAGAACAGCGGCGCTGATATGGCCCGGATACCCGGAAGATACCAACACCGGAATAATACGCGTTGACGGAACGGTAAGGCGCAACGCAGGCGTCAGCATCGACGACAAGGTGCAAGTACGGAGAATTCAGACCGCGCCTGCGGAAAAAATTCTGTTCGCGCCTACGCAGCCATTGAAGATTCAGGGAGGAGAGTCATACCTTCTCCACAACCTGGATGGTCGTGTCATCTCCCGCGGAGATGCAGTCGAGCTTAATATCATGGGGCGCAGGGTTGACCTTATTGTCGTCACCATAAAACCGGTGACCGACTCGGTTATAATCACCGACGGCACCCAGATAGAAATAAGCGATAAGCCGGCAAAGGAACTGCCTTCCATCCCGAGGGTTTCCTATGAGGACATAGGCGGGCTCGGGGAAGAGGTCAGGAAGGTAAGGGAGATGATAGAACTCCCGCTGCGTCATCCTGAGATATTCGAACGCCTGGGCGTTGAAGCGCCAAAAGGCGTTTTGCTGCACGGACCTCCTGGCACAGGGAAGACTCTTCTTGCAAAAGCCCTTGCGTCGGAGACGAACGCTAATTTCCTTACACTCAGCGGTCCTGAGATAATGAGTAAATTCTATGGCGAATCAGAAGAGAGACTGCGCGAGATCTTTAAATCTGCGGAAGAAAATGCGCCAAGCATCATACTTATCGACGAGATAGACAGCATCGCCCCGAAGCGTGAAGAAGTGACGGGTGAAGTGGAACGCCGCGTTGTTGCGCAGCTTCTGGCTGTAATGGATGGTCTCAAGGCAAGGGGCAAGGTCGTTGTAATCGGTGCGACCAACAGACCCAATGCCATTGATCCGGCGCTGCGCCGCCCCGGAAGATTCGACCGTGAGATAGAAATAGGCGTGCCGAGCAGGAAAGCGCGTCTTGAGATAATGCAGATACATACACGAGGAATGCCTCTTGCAGATGACGTGAAACTTGAGGAACTTGCTGACCTGTCGCATGGTTTCGTGGGAGCCGATCTTGCAGCTCTTGCGCGGGAGGCAGCCATGAGATCGATCAGGCGCGTACTTCCTGAGATAGATCTCAACGTTCAAAGCATCCCTGCAGAGATCCTAAATAAGATGACGGTGACGGCGGACGATTTCAATAATGCGCTTCGCGAGATCACGCCATCTGCGCTTCGCGAGGTGTTCATCGAGTCCCCGGATGTCCACTGGAGCGACATCGGGGGAGTTGAAGATTTGAAACAGGATTTGAAAGAGGCTGTGGAATGGCCGATGACATATCCTG